>CAYRTV010000310.1:0-3815 GCA_964427225.1 uncultured Eubacteriales bacterium | reverse complement strand
ATCAAAACAAGCTTGACCAAGCTATTTCTGCGTTTAAAACCTGCCTGGATAAAGATAGAAAATATGCATATGCCCATTATCAATTGGGGCTGGCATACAATCAAAAAAATAAGCCGGAGTTAGCGGTAACCCATCTTGAAGTCTTTTTGGAGCTGGCACCTAATGCTCCTGAAGCCGGTCAGGTGCGTGATCTTTTAAACAGTATTCGCCATCCTTAAGAAGGAGTTAATATGATCAGAAAGTGTTTTTACGGATTAATGGGATTTTTAATTTGCGGTCTGTGGGTTATTCCCCAGACAAATGAAGCTCGAATGCGCTGGGAAATCATGAATCAGATCAGGCAAGATAAGTTTGATCTTGTTCTGCCCAAAGTCATGCGGGAGAATAATATTGATATGTGGATTACGGTTATGCGGGAAGGCAATTATGGGCCCCTCTATCATGACTTAGGCGGCGGATATGTCTCTGATTTTGGTTATTACATTTTTTCCGACAAGGGGACAGAACGTATTGAACGGATTGCCTTAGGCATCCATGGCTATCTCATCGAACGCAGCGGAGCATATGATAGGTTTGGGTCAGCTGAAAATTTGCAGAAAATCGTTGCAGACCGAAATCCCGAGCACATTGGAATCAATACCGCGGACCGCATTGGAGCGGCGGACAGCCTGACCCATACCGCTTACCTTCATCTAAAAGAAATTCTGGGCATGCCTTATGCAGACAGATTGGTTTCGGCTGAAAAAATGGTTTCTGATTTCCGGTCTCGCCGGGTTGCCGGAGAAATCGCAGCGTTTTCTCAAGCTGGAATTATATCGAAAGAAATTGCTGAACGAGCACTTTCAAATGAAGTGATTGTTCCCGGCAGGACCATGCTGGAGGATGTAGCCTGGTGGATCATGGATCAGCTATTGCGAAGGGGGCTGGAGGCTTCTTTCGGCCTGCCGTCCATTTACATAACCGGACCGGATGGAATTGAAGCAACGTCAAATGAACGCATTATACAACGCGGTGATTTAATTATGATCGACTGGGGAGTCGGATTGATGAATGTTTATACGGATATGAAACGGACCGCCTATGTTCTGCAGGAAAATGAAAATAAACTTCCTGCTGGTTTTCAGCACGCCTTTGACCAAGCTCTCAAAATCCGGCGGATTATTAAGAACACCATCAAGCCCGGTCTGACTGCGGCCCGTACTTTAGGCATTCTCAATCAAAAGGTGGAGGAAGCAGGGTTTACCATTATGGAAAATTTCAATCAGCCCAGCGAATCAGATAAAACGGATGTGATCATAGGATGTCATTCCGTCGGCAACTGGGGACACGGCATCGGCCCTTCAATCGCCTGGTTCAATCCTCTGCGTTTGACCTTTACTCTTCAGCCTACAAACTTGCTAGCGATTGAATTCTTCGCTTACACGCCGGCCCCGGAATGGAATGGGAAAAAAGTAAGGATTCCATTGGAAGATGATGCTGTTATCACAGAAAATGGAGTGGAGTGGCTATATCCGCCGGTTGATAAAATTCTTTTAATCCGCTGATCAGGGGAATCTATTATCCTTTACTCATAGCATTGAGAAAATCCGAATTGGTTTTGGTCTTGGAGATCTTTTCCTGCAGCAATTCCATGGATTCAACTTCGGTCAACTGACTGAGAACTTTTCTTAAAATCCATATGCGGTTCAAATCCTTATCATCGATGAGTAATTCTTCCTTTCGGGTTCCGGAGCGGTTAATATCGATAGCGGGAAACAGCCTTTTATCGACCAGCCGCCGATCCAGATTGACTTCCATATTGCCGGTTCCTTTGAATTCTTCAAAAATAACTTCATCCATACGGCTTCCGGTATCAATAAGTGCGGTCGCCATAATGGTTAAACTGCCGCCTTCTTCCACTTTCCTGGCAGCTCCGAAGAATTTCTTTGGTTTGTTCAGAGCATTGGCGTCAATACCTCCGGAAAGCACCTTTCCCGATGGAGGGATGATGGCATTATGTGCACGGGCCAGCCTGGTAATGCTGTCCATCAAAATCGTAACGTCTTTTTTAATTTCAACCAAACGTTTGGCTTTTTCTAACACAATATTCGCCACTTGCGAATTGCGCACCGGAGGTTCATCAAACGTGGAAGCCACCACTTCTCCTCTTATGCTGCGCTGAAAATCGGTCACTTCTTCAGGTCGTTCCGCCACCAACAGGACAATGGTAATGACTTCGGGATGATTTTTTTCAATCGACTGAGCAATCGTTTTCAACAAGGTGGTCTTCCCCGCTCGAGGCGGAGATACAATCAAACCTCTCTGTCCTTTTCCGACAGGAGTAAGCAGATCCATAATCCTGGCGTTCAGATTTTTTGGCTGTCCGTCCTCTAATTTAAATTTCTCAAAAGGATAAAGAGGGGTTAACCCATCAAAATAAACGCCTCGTCTTTGATCAATAATCTGATCAGGATGCATAAAATTGATGGCTTCAATTTTAATCAAGGCAAAATATTTTTCTCCGTTTTTAGGAGGCCGGACCACACCTGAAACGGTATCCCCGGTCCTTAATTGGAACTTACGTATCTGAGAGGGAGAAACATAAATATCATCTTGACTGGGCAAATAGGAAAATTCCGGAGCACGCAAAAAACCAAATCCATCCGACAAACATTCCAGCACTCCTTCCGAAAACAGCAGGCCGTTCTTTTTGGCTTGGGCTTCCAGGATTTTGAATATCAAATGTTGTTTCTTTGAGTATTTAAATTCATTATCCGGCACATTCAAATCTTTAGCGATACCGACAAGTTTGTCCACCTTCATATCTTCGAGTTGCGCTAAATTGTACTCTTTCATTTTTACCTCACTATGATTGGATTGAATTGGATAAAAAATCACTTGCGAGCCAGGAACCCGCTCGCATATATTTAAAATAAATCAGGTTTAATGTGTTACTGTTGGATCTTGAGATTCTTCCCCTTCTTCTTCAGATTTAGAAACTTTGGAGGATAAATCCACATCTTCCTCATCATCATCATCCTGTGCTTTTTGGGGGAGTTCTCCGGTAAGGGCGATCTTCAATACCTCATCCATGGTTTGCACAAAATGAATCTTCATACTCTTTTTTATCTTTTTTGGAAGGTCATTGATATCACACATATTATCCAAAGGAAGTATAGCTTCGTGTATTCCTTCCCGGTGGGCAGCCAATAGTTTTTCCTTAATTCCCCCGACCTGAAGGACCTTGCCCCGCAAAGTCAGCTCACCGCTCAAAACGACTTTTTTCTTGACTGGAATCCCGGTTAACAGCGAAATGATCGAAGTGGCGATGGTGATTCCCGCAGAAGGGCCTTCTTTGGGAGTGGCTGCTTCGGGAACGTGGATGTGAATATCGAAATGTTTATGCAAATCACGGGCGATATCCAATTCAAACATTTTCCCCCTGACATAGCTGAAAGCGGCTTGTGCGGATTCCTGCATAACCTCTCCCAGTTGACCAGTCAGGGTAAAATTTCCCTTCCCGTGCACTTTAGTCACTTCGAAAGTAAGCAACTCACCGCCGAACTCAGTCCATGCCATCCCAATGGCGACACCGACTTCATTCTTTTTATCAATAGCGCTTCGGCGGTACCGCGGAATGCCCAAGTGGTCATCGAGGTGACGGGGAGCTATCGTTTCCTTGTGCTCTTTTCCTTTGGTGACCACCTTCTTGACCACCTTGCGGCAAATCTTGGTTAATTCTCTTTCCAGATTGCGCACTCCGGCCTCCCGCGTATATTCCCGAATCAGTTTGCGTAGAGTTTGATCGGACATTTTTAAGTTATCTTCGGATAAGC
>CAYRTV010000309.1:0-3823 GCA_964427225.1 uncultured Eubacteriales bacterium | reverse complement strand
ACTCATCTCAACCTCCCGGTATTCAAATCCATACAGCGCCGTTATCGGCTCCAGAAACATTTTTCCGGTAACTTTTCAAAACACTTGCGGCAGGGCGTGCCGGTTTTTTGATTGCTTTCAAGCGGCTTTGGATTTCATCATTGGATAATTTGGCTTCCAATCTGCGCGCCGTCACATCAATTTCTATAATATCTCCATCCTTTAAAGCAGCAATTGGCCCATCCGCCCATGCTTCGGGACAAACGTGGCCGATGCACGGGCCCCGGGTTGCGCCGGAAAAGCGTCCATCCGTTATCATAGCGACCGACTTGTGCAGGCCCATCCCGACCAGCATAGCGGCCGGAATGGATAATTCCCTCATTCCCGGTCCTCCTTGAGGACCTTCATAACGGACAACCAGCACGGAACCCGGTTTGATCCGGCGGCCTAAAATCGATTCACGAACATCTTCTTCCGAATCAAAAACCACAGCAGGCCCTGTGTGCTGATACATGGACGGTTCAATTCCGCTCTTTTTCACAACCGCTCCTCCGGGGGCTAAATTCCCGGTTAATACGGCAAAGCAGCCTTCTTTTTCAATCGGGGATTCAGTCTTTCGAATGATTTTCCCATCCGGTTCAGCCGCCGGCTGTAAAGCTTCCTCCAGAGTAGCAGCAAATCCCATTGGAGCGGATAAATCCAACTGATCACTCAATGCTTTCATTGAAGCAGCGACTCCGCCAACCTGATGATAATCGGATAGATTGTACTCTGAAGACGGTTTAAATTTGGCGATAAGCGGAACCGAACGGGACATTGAGTCGATATCTTTGAGAGTAAGATCAATACCCGCCTTTACTGCAATAGCCAGCACATGCAGCACGGTGTTAGTGGAACCACCGGTAGCGGCGATCACTTTGACCGCATTCGATAGATTTTTCATCTGGATCAATTCGGAAAATTGAAAATTTTTCCGTGTAATATCGACAATCCGCTCTCCTGCGTCCCGTGCCTGCCGGATTTTGGCCGATTCAAAAGCCAGCATGGTGGTCGATCCAAAAGGAGCCGCTCCGGTCGCCTCTAAAAAGGTCCCCATGGAATTAGCCGTCCCCATCATGGAACAGGTTCCGGGCGACGCACATATATGGCTTTCACATTGCCGCAATTCTTCCCCACTGATTTCTCCTGAAATCCGTTTTCCAATCGCCTCTTTTAGGTCAGAAGTCACCTTAATATTTCGTCCGCTTGTATAAGGAAGCATGGCTCCTGATGTCAGGAAAAGAGTGGGTAAATCACAGGATGCAGCTGCCATCACCATTCCCGGAATGATTTTATCACAGGATGCCAGCATCACCATGCCTTCAAAACCATGTGCCATGACCATTGCTTCTACCGAAGCGGCAATCAGGTCTCTTTGCGGAAGAATAAAGTGCATGCCCTCTCCCTGGGCGATGCCGTCACAGGGAGCCGGAAAATTGATTTCGACCGGGGTTCCGCCTGCAGCCCAAATCCCTTCTTTGACATGTTTGGCCAAGCGGTCAAAGGGCAGATGCCCCGGATTAGCTTCCGTCCAGGAATTGACCACAGCGATCACAGGTTTTTCCAAATCCCGGTTCCTGAAACCGGCGGCCTGCATCAATCCCCGGTAATAGGCCTCTGTGATATCGCCTGCTTGACCCCGCGGTTTAACTTTGTTCTGACTCATTTATTTTTTCTCCCTGACCTTGACACCCAATACCTGCTCCCAGACTTTAATCATAGCCCCTTTGTTTTCTTCCCCCAGCCCTTGAGACAGAGCCAGTTGGTAAGTGAAAGTCGCGGCCCCCGTTACCGGGAGCGGAATGGTTTCCCGGCTGGATATCTCCGCTGCGCTGATCATATCTTTGTATGCGTTCTGCAGCGGATATCCCGGGCCGAAATCATCCTTCAATATTAAAGGACCAAAAAATTCCAGTGCCAGGCTCCGTCCGGTTCCGGTTTTCACGACATCTATGACTTTAGCCGGATCAAGACCCATTTTCACAGCCATCGGCAGGATTTCAGCGACCGCGGCAGCGCTTATATTAAAAAGGAGCTGATTAGTCAATTTGGTCAGCTGCCCATTGCCCGACTGACCCATATAGATTATTTTATTGGCAAACGCGGAAATGACTTTTTCGACTTTTTTAAAAGCCGCTTCCTCTCCCCCCACCATTGCCGTCAAAGTTCCTTCCATGGCCCGGGCATGCATGCCTGAGACCGGGGCGTCGAGAAATATCACATTCTTTTCTTTTAATTCACCGGCTATTTCCTTGGTGGTCAAAGGGTGTGTGGTTCCGCAATCGACAATGATCGAACCGGACTTTAGATTTTCAGCCAATCCGTCAGAGCCGGAAACAACAGATTGGACTTCACTGGTCCCCGGAAGACTAAGTATAATCCAATCACAACGTTCGGATAATTGCTTGATACTTTCCGATTGGGATGCGCCATGGGACATGACCCGGTCCATGTGCTCCCGTCTTAAATCGAAAACCGTGAGATTAAATCCGGCTCTGGCGACATTGATCGCCATCCCCATGCCCATCTGGCCCAATCCGATAAATCCAATAGAGGAATTCATAGTAACCTCCTAACAATACGAATTATCACAGGGTTTATTTTTTAAGTCAAGGAATATATATTGTATACAATATAAAGCCCTAAACCCAGTTACCTTAAGTGCTAAGCTCTTTATCATCTTGAGGGGCGGGCCGAATCTCACCGCATCTTCCGGCTGGCAGCTCGTCGTAGTGAAGTACCACGACTTCCTCGCCGCAAACCGAAATTTGCGGCAATCTCGGCCCGTGAATCATCCAGGTTAGTAAAGAGACTGCATTGCCGGAATCCGGCTTTTATTCTAAAATAGGGAATTAAGTCGAAAACCATAGCTTTTTATGCGGGTATGAGGAGAATAGTATGAAACAATTTGGATTTTCTTTTCTGGCTGTTTTACTGATCACAGGATTTTCTCTCTCCTCTTTTTCTATTGATCAAGAAAACAGCATTTTGTCGACTGAAGATGTGCTCAACAAAATTCATGAAAACATTAAATCGGCTCCCGAAATGAACAGATGGCAGGCATCTGTATTGACCACTCTTTACGATATGGATAAAAACTGGGAACCAAAAAAGAAAACTGTCATTGAAAAGCAGATTGTCGTTGACAATAAGACCCGAATTGAAAAAGTTTTTAAGGCCACGGAATATAAGGATGATGAAATCAAAGATGTAACCAACGAATTTAAAGAAGAAGCCGCCAAAATGAATGCAAAGAACCGTTCATCGGACGGTGAAGAGTCCGGAGGCCGCCACCGGGGAATGAATTTGGGTATGGAAGACATTTTCCCCTTTGGTGAGGCAAAAAGGAAAGATTATGATTTCAGTCTGCACAAGGAAACATTACCTGATGGGCGTGAGGTCTATATTCTGAAAACCGTTTCCAAACAAGAGTCCTCAGAATATTTTGAAGGGACGTATACGATCGATGCAGACACGCTCTCAATATTGCGGGCCGAGCTTATCCCGGCAAAAAATCCCGGGCCTCTGAAGCTTTTGGAAATGGATATGGAATTCGAACATCTCCTTGAAGGTTATTTGATTATAAAAAAGGCCAGCGTCCGCGTACATGTCGGATTAATCATCAAAAACATACGCATGCAGACGGAAGAGGTCTATACGGATTATGACATTTTTAATTAACCTGTACGGCTACAATTATAGAATGACCCCCCTTAGTCCTCCTCTTTCGTATTACTTGAGTAGAAAGTAAAGAGTAAAGAGTGAAGAGTGACGAGAAGGTCAATTTAAAGAAAAAATTATTAGC
>CAYRTV010000308.1:0-3839 GCA_964427225.1 uncultured Eubacteriales bacterium | reverse complement strand
GAGGGAAGAATCAGAAAGAGAAAGAAAATCAATATCTGTTTGTTTTTCATAATCACCGTATCTTATTACTATATTCCAGTTTCTTGTGTCAAATGTCGTGCATATTGATTGAAAATATGATACCCTGTGCCTTTATTTTTTTGACTTAAGCTGAATAATAGACATATATTTATTAGATTAAATAAGATCAATATTTTTTATATGAAATGACCATGAAAAAATTGCTTCTTATCAACCCACCGGCCAAAAACCTGGTGAAGACATTTGCCCCCGATTCCGTTACCGAGGAGATGGGATTCTACCCGCCTTTGGGCGTGCTTTATGTCGCGTCTTCCGCGAAAAGAGCGTTAGGTGACCGTATCCAAGTTGAAGTGCTGGATACGCAGGTCGAGCGCATGGATTACGCAGATATTGAGGACTACTTCAGACAGAACAAACCGGATATCCTCGGAATTTCCTGCATGACATTTTTACTGATAGACGCTTTGAAAGTGGCGCGTATCGCTAAACAGGCAAATCCTGCGGTCAAGATCATATTCGGCGGAACCCACCCGTCCATCTATCCCAAAGAAATGGCAGCCCAGCCGGAGGTGGACGCGGTTGTTTTCGGCGAAGGGGAAATCACGTTCGCTGAATTAGTGGAAGCCTGGCTGGATGAACAAGAATTAGACGGAATCAAAGGCGTGGCATTCCGCCGGGGAAACGATGTGATTGTCAATTCTCCGCGGGCGTTTATCAAGGATCTTGACAGCCTGCCTTTTCCAGACCGGGATTTGCTTCCTGAAGACAAGTACTACAATCTGCTTGGACAGGGTAAAGAATTGATGACCAGTCTGCTGACATCGCGCGGATGTCCGCATAATTGCTTGTTCTGCACGAAAAAAGACGGCCGGCTCTGCCGGATGCGCTCTCCGGAAAACGTACTCCGGGAGATCGAGGATTGTGTCAACCGGGGGATTACGGATTTCGATATCATCGATGATACTTTCACTATAAATAAAAAAAGGGCTCTGGAGATTGCGGATTTGATCCTTAAAAAAGGATTGAATATTACCATGGACCTGCGGGCACGGGTCGATACCGTAGATCAGAATTTACTGGATAAATTGGCGCAGGCCGGGTGTACCCGTATCCGTTTCGGCGTGGAAAGCGGCAATCCGGAAATATTGAAAACCCTGAAGAAAGGAATCACTCTTGAACAGGTCCGCCAGGCTTTCAGCCTGGCGAAAAAAGCCGGAATTATCACATTTGCTTATTTCATGCTGGGATCTCCCGGTGAGACAGAAGCGGATATCAAACAAAGCCTGCAGTTTGCTAAGGAAATTGCACCGGATTATGTCCAGTTTCTAATTACCACCCCCTTTCCCGCAACTGAGCTTTATCATTTAGGGCTGGAGAAGGGCGTGCTCAAGAGCGACTACTGGCGGGATTTTTCCGCTCATCCTCATGGTGAATTCCAGGCGGAATGGTGGACGGAAAATTTTACGCATGAGGAACTGGAAAAGCTGCAGCGTAAGGTCCATGTTAATTTTTATTATCGGTCCGGATATATCCTGCACCAGATCAGCGGGCTTAAGTCATGGAATGAATTTAAAAGAAAAGCCAGAACTGCCTGGCGTATGCTGATGGAGCGGCCATGAGTACATTAACTGTCATTATTCCCGTATTCAACGAACAGGATACTGTTCTCAAAGTGGCGAATAAAGTCAAAGCCGTCAACATTGATAAAGAGATCATCATTGTGGACGATGCCTCCCAGGACGATACACCCCGGCTTTTGAAAACTCTGGAGAACGATTCTGAAATCCGGATCATCACCCATGAGACTAATTTAGGCCGGGGGGCCGGCATCAAGACCGCTTTGGAACACGCAGCAGGGGAGATCACCATTTTTCAAGACGGCGATTTGGAATTGGACCCCGCTAATTATCCCCGTTTGATTGAACCGATTGTGAACGGCGAGAGCGAGGTGGTTTTTGGGTCCCGGTTTTTGGGAAAAGGATTTGTGCAGGGAATGGGATTCGGTGCTTATATGGGGAATGTCTTGCTGGCGGAAATGACCGACCGGATGTATAAAGCCAATCTGACCGATGTCCTGACTATGTTCCAAGTCATGAAAACCGATGTTTTGCGCTTTTTAGATCTAAAAAGCGACCGGTGGGAATCCACCATAGAGATCACAGCCAAGCTGCTCAGAAATGGTTTTACCATCAAAGAAGTTCCGGTGGATTATATTCCTAGAAGGAAAGAGACCGGGAAAAAAGTCCGCTGGAGTGATTTCTTTTCCTGCGTCTCGGCCCTGCTTAAGTACCGCTTTCGATATAAACCTGAAAAAAAATTTGATGGAAAAAATTTGTCTGCTTAACCCTCCCGGCGATAAACAGTATCAGCGGGATATGTATTGCAGTGGTGTATCCAAAGGATACTATTACTGGCAGCCAATAGACCTTTTAGTCCAGAGCGGAATCCTGGGCCGCGAGTATGATGTTCATGTTATCGATGCTATCGCAGACCGGCTTTCCCAAAAGGAATGCCTGCAGAAAATTCGAGGGGAAAATTATAAGGCTGTGCTTTTTTTAACCGGGATCGCCTCCTGGAAAAAAGACATGGAGTTCATATCTCAGCTGGATAGCGGTGAGACCAGGCCTCTCCTTATAGGAAACGGAGATATTCTGCTTTATGAATCGAAAAATTTCCTCAATAATTATTCATTTTTAGATGCGGTATTGCTGGATTATACCAGTCCGGATGCCCTTCATTACCTCAAAAAAGATTATGCATCCCTCCGGTCTATGGCGTTCAGGCTTAAAGGAAAAATCGAGGTAAGAAGAGAGCCTGTCCGGGCCGGGCATTTTTCTTTTCCGGTCCCGCATCATGAAAAATTTCATTTAAAGAATTACTTACTGGCTCATGGTAAACGCTTTCCTTTCACCACAGCCATGACAAATTATGGATGTCCCTTCAAATGTTCTTTTTGCCCGGCGTCGGTGTTGGGATTTAAATTTCGGCCGGTGAACAATGTGATGGAGGAACTGCGGTATATCGTCTCTTTGGGAATTCAAGAAGTCTTTTTTACGGATTTCACGTTTGAAGCCCGCCGGAAAAATACTCTGGAGATGTGCCGCCGGATTCAGGAAGAAAAGCTTGATTTAAGCTGGGTTTGTTCTTCGCGGGCAAATACGCTGGACCGTGAATTAATTGAAAACATGAAAGCCGCCGGCTGCCATACAGTATTGCTGGGAGTGGAAAACGGAGATGAATCTCTCTTGAAAAGATACTCTAAGGGAGTGACGAAAGACCAGATACGAAAGGCCTTTTCCTTGTGCCGGGAAATGGAAATCAGGACTCTCGGACATTTTATCATCGGGCTCCCCGGCGAGTCAGAAGAGTCCGCCAGAAAGACCATCGATTTCGCCAAGGAGCTGGATTGCGATATAGCATCTTTCAATATCGCCATTCCCGCCCTGGGAACGCCGCTGCGTGAGGCCGCACTCAAAAACGGCTGGATGCAGACAGGTGATTTGGAATTTGATGCATCGGAAACCTATCCGGTATTGGAAACACCGGGATTTTCCCGGAAACAAGCCTGGGAATGGCAGCACCGGGCAATTCGGGAGTTTTATTTCCGGTTTTCCTATATTTGGAAGATGGCAACGTCTTCCCGGTCAGCCTATGAATGGAAAGTTTTATTCACCAATGGCTTTGCGGTGTTGAGGAATAGTTTCCGAAGGAATAAGCAAGAATAATGAAAGTTTTGTTTATATATCCCAAACCGCCGCCGTCGGTATTGATTCTGCAGAAGCTGACATATCATTATGGAATCGGTATTTTATCAGCGG
>CAYRTV010000307.1:0-3864 GCA_964427225.1 uncultured Eubacteriales bacterium | reverse complement strand
TTTTTCACTTTGCATCAGCATCCTTAACCTCCTCACCTGTTGGTCTGTTACCATTCAAGACGCCTCCTCCGGAGAACATCTTTTCAAAATTCCCACTTTGTCAAAACGGGAATTTTAATTGTAGTCAGGCGGGAATTCTAATTGTCGCCAATCAGGAGTTGTTATTCCGGATCATGTACCGAAAATCCCGGGCGATACCGAGTGGGGTCATACAAGCCGCGCTTATGCAGTGGGGTTTCTGCGAGGAGTACTGCGCGCATTATTGGCTTATTAAACTTACCATGCAGCGGGAATTTAACGCATCAGGAGTCCGCCGTTAATATCGATGGTTGATCCGGTGATGTAATCCGCCAACGGAGAAGCGAGGAAATAGACCGCATTTGCCACATCACGCGGGGTCCCGAGCCTGCCTAACGGAACAGATTTCGGGTCGTCTCTGCCTTTCGTCATGTTGGTTTCAATAAAAGCGGGAGCTACTGAATTAGCAGTGATACCGTATTGAGCTCCGAAGCGGGCGTATGATTTCGCGAGCGCAATAACTGCAGCTTTTGCAGCAGTATAATCAGGACTTACCTTTAATCCTCCGACCTGCCCTGCCATGGACGCTAAATTGATTATTTTCCCTGATTTTTGCTGCACCATTACCTTTACGACCTCTTTAGAGCAAAGTTGAGTCCCGAGGAGATTGATATCCATAATCTCGCTCCACTTTTCGAGGGTGAGTTCGGGGATAGGGGTGGCATTGTTTTTTCCGGCGTTGTTCACCAGAATATCAATATGTTTATGCTTTTTCACTATTTCATCTACCAGACCGATTACCGATGATTCATCAGTTACATCCAAGTAGTATCCTTCTGCTTCAAACCCCTTTTCCTTCAGTTCAACCGCTCTGTTTTCGGCGTTTTTTTCATCAATATCAGCACCTATCGAAATGGCACCATGCTCAGCCAAAATTTCAGCAATAGATGCTCCTATCCCTCTTGCCGTCCCCGTAATAAGGGCTACTTTACCTTGTAAATCCTTCATTTCACTTTCTCCTGTTTACCCGCAGATGTTCATTAAGTTTTTTGATAGACGGGACGATTCCTCCACAGTTTGTTCCGAAGTGAGCAGCAGCGTCCCTTTCCTGCCGAAGAAATCGATAAGCTGCCTTGCATACTCGGCCTGATCCGGTCTTGATTCATGCTCATGGTCCCACCAGTAAAATCGCAGATTTTTTGCGACCTTATCATCGACAATATCCCGGATTTTCTCCCAATTATTTTGAGGCATGGCGATATCTATGCCTTTTAATCCTTTTATCATAAGGACCTTTTCCATCACGGCCTGTACATCTCCGCAGGAATGCCACACCAAACCTCCGAACTCTTCGGATATTCTGCTGTTGTATGGAACTCCGAATTCTTCAAAGGTGGCGGGCGACATCACCGCGGCAGTATCATCACTGATCCGAACACCAACTCCCGGCGGTATGTACCAGGGTTCATGTCCCATAGTATATAGATTGTTAATCCTCTTGAGCTGCTCATGGATATAATCAATCGTTATTTCCGTGATGATCTCCAAAATATAGTGGACCTTTTCCGTCTCCAGGACTGTGCTCTCGATAAAAGAGGTATACTCCCAGAGAAGCGAAGCGGTAACAAGCGGTGACGCTATGTTCACCGTCCGCAGAGGGAGCGAACTGCGAGACTCCAGATATGCTATTCTTTCATATGCACGTTTGAATATCGGCGCTTCGAGAACATCCGGCTTTTCAATCTTTTCTACATCTTCCAGATTTTCTATGGTAATTATCGGACGCACCCACGGATCAGCTTCATTGTTCGGCACATATTCGCAACCGAATGATGCGGCAATCGTCCCGATTCCGAGGTTCGGTTTAATGTTTGGAAAATTATAATCAGCGACGACAGAAAGTTTATTGTGGTATTCTTCATTCCACGCTATTTCGTTGTCGTCGGATTCAAAATAAGGCGCGGTCCCTACATGAACATTTCCCAATTCCACCAAATATGGTATTGTCTCTCCGTTACGGCACTCCCAGGCGGAAGTGATGATATCTTTCTTTTCCGCGTCCGATCTTCCATGCACAGCAGCTTTTTCCATTAGTTCACTTCCTCCTGAGCTTTTCTGGATAATTCAACCCATCTTGCCAGCCGCCTGATATCCTCATTTACACCATGTACAATCGACATTCCGCTGGAGCGCAGTACATATTTTTCAATACCGGATTTTTTCACAGATGAAACCATATTCCGCATGTAATCCAATGTCGCCTCCTCAGTGGAATTTTGGATATATTTTTGTGCTAAGGTCCTTAATTCCAATACCTGCTTTTTATTTTCCAATTTTTCTAAAGCCGGGGACTTCTCTTCCATTGATACTCCAAAATCCAGTATTTGAAGATTCGGCAGTTCGGCTATGAGAGGAACATGTTTGGTAATGTCACCGCAGGAATGCCAATAATACACACCGCCGTAAAAATCGGCCAGCTCCTTCTCATAAGGGAGTATAGTTTCCTTGTATGAGTCGGGACTCATGCTGGGGATATCGTCGTTAAAAAGATCTCCGAAGTCCTGTTTTTCACCCGTAAAATTCTCTCTCCATGTATAATATGATTTTGCCGCATCCGTCACATAACGAAGTATTCTTTCCGCCAGTTCCGGCTGAACGTAGAGATCGATAAAAAACTGCTCGAATCCCCGCAAATAAAGTGCGACCCCTTGAGGCCCGCGGTACCAATAAGGAAACGTGACTTTGAATTCATTTCCCACAATGCTTTTTACCTTTTCGTAGAAGGATTTAGCATGCAGAAAGAACTCATTTTCCGTAAAATTAATTTTCTCAGGAAGGACAAAATCATCAGAAATCGCTGAAGCCTTCGCAAATGCAGGATACTCTTCCGGAAAGAACTTGACTTCCTGACCCAAAAGGGCCGCCTCCCAGACGACACCGAACCAGACAGGAATTTCAAGCGTCAAAGGAGTATCATCGGGGAATTCCTGAAACCGCTTTATTTTCATCTCCAAATAGTAGCGGAGAAAATATTCAGTTTCGGTAAAATAGGTATCCATCCGAAAACCGATATCCTTCGCAAGCACGGTATCCAACAATTCCGCTGTTACCGGCATTGTATCACCATCTGGAGCTGTGCCCTTCGGATATCCGTGCCATTGGTTCTCTCCCCGGATCGCGTTTTCAGGATTTTCCCAGCAGGCTAAACGCCTTTTGTTCTCATCACTTTCGGAAAGCTTGATCACATCATCCAATTGTTTTCGTATTTCAGCTGTCATCCTTTTACACTCCCCGCCGACAATCCCTGAACGATATATTTCTGGAAAACGAAAATGAAAATTATGGCCGGAATGGTAGTAATAATCCCTGCCGCTGAAATCAGGTTCCACCGAACGAAGATATCACCGATAAAGTCCGAGATTCCTACCGAGATCGTCTTTGAAAGAACACTTTGGCTGAAAGTGAGAGCAAAGAGATACTCATTCCACGTAAAGAGAAAACTTACAATCGCTGCAGCTCCTATTCCGGGAGCTGCTATCGGGAGAATCACTTTTACTAAAGACTCGAGCCTGCTGCAGCCGTCAAGCAATGCCGCCTCTTCTAGGTCCCAGGGAATTTCCTTAAAAAATCCCCATGTAATCCAAATATAAAAAGGAAGATTAAGCATAAAATTGACCAGAATCAAAGAAGCGATTGAATCTATTAACCTGAGAAAACTAATAAAGAGAAAAAAGGGCACGATCAGACTGATAGGCGGTATCAGCCGAATTGAAATCGTAGTGAACATAATAGATTTTTTCATCGGAAAGGTAAATCGCGCCAAACCATAAGCCGCGGGCATAACGA
>CAYRTV010000306.1:0-3880 GCA_964427225.1 uncultured Eubacteriales bacterium | reverse complement strand
AGCCAATCGGATTCACCGGAAAAAGCACAACACGTTATTGAAAAAATAAAAGAAATAAGCAGCAGCTTAAAGAACCAACCGAACCGGGGACATTTTCCTCGAGAATCGGAACGAATCGGAATCAAGGAATATCGCGAAATTCATTTCAAGCCCTATCGAATCATTTACCGTATTGCAGGAAATGAGGTCTATATTCACAGTATATTAGACAGCCGGCGGGACTTGCAGGAATTATTAGAAAAAAGACTGCTACGGCCGTAAAATTCAATCTTCAAATGCAACCTTAACCTTTTTCACATCCCACAGGGTTTCGATTTTCTCGGCGATTTCCTCTTTGATATTGGCCGCGAATTGGTGATCGGACGGAAGCTTAACTTCGATGGTGACGGTGCCGTCTTTAACCCGGATATCCCCAATGAGATTAGTCTTGACCACATCCAGCCCGGATAACGGATTCATCACATGCCGGAGCCGTTTTTGCACAATTTTCTCCGTAGTGGGATCCTGCTTTTCAATCAGACCATGTTTTTCCTCATAATTCTGAATGGCGGCGCGCAGCCCCTGTACGGCCAGTACGGAACAATGGACTTTGAGTTTGGGTAAGCCCCCCAGAGCTTCCGAAGCCTGTTTCCAGGTGATTTTTTTGGCCTCATCCAGGGTTTTGCCTTTGGCCAGCTCGGTGATGATGGAACCGGTGGCGATATTAGACGCGCAGCCGTAAGACTCGAACTTGATATCTTTAATAATTTTGGTATCCTCATCGACATCGATATAAACCGCCACCATATCCCCGCAAGCGGGGCTGCCTTCCACGGCTTTGCCGTCCGGTTTTTCGATTTTGCCGACATTCCTGGGGTTGCGGAAATGTTCCATGACTTTTTCGCTGTATGGAAAATCGGACATTATGATTCCTCCTTTTTTTGCTTTAACGGGCTTATTTTACGGAGCTGCTCCGCGATCTCGGCCAGGGCATCAACCACATTTTCGACATCTTCCAGCGTATTATAGCGGCCAAATGTAAAGCGCAGCGACCCATGGGCCCGTTCATGATCGCCCCCGATGCCTGTGATGACATGACTGGCTTCCAGAGACCGGCTGAAACAGGCAGAGCCGGTGCTGAGGGCAAAACCCCGCATGTCCAGATGCAGAGTAATCGATTCGCCCTCCACAAAATGAATGGTGAGATTGGCGTTTTGCGGCAGGCGCTTTTCCCGCGGGCCGTTTAAGGTGGTATCCGGAATCTCTTCCAGTACCCGGCTTACGAGCCGGTCGCGCAGGGTCTGAATGCGCTGATTCTCTTCATCTGTAATCAGCTCCGCCGCTTTGGCGAATCCCACAGCGCCGGGAATATTTTCCGTGCCGGCGCGCCGGTCGAATTCTTGAAATCCGCCGTCCATCCATTTTCTAAACGGCATATCCTTGCGCAGGTAAAGGCCGCCGATCCCTTTAGGGCCGTGGATCGTATGGGCTGAAACTGTGGCCAGGTCCACAGGAATCTTCTGCACGTCCAGCGGCACACGGCCGAAGGTATGCGTAGCATCAGTATGGAAAAAAACATCTTTTTCCTGACAGATATTCGAAATGGTTTGTATATCCTGCAGGGTTCCGATTTCCTGGTTGGCATGCTGAATGGATACTAAGAATGTCTCTCCGGTTACGGAATCCCGCAGCTGGTCCAAATCCACGAATCCTTCTTTATCCACATCCAGGCAGGTGACTTGGAATCCGTCTCTTTCCAGCGCCCGTGCGGAATGCAGGACAGGAAAATCCTCAATCCCGGAAACGATCAGGTGTTTTCCCTTCTTTTCCGCCAAGGCGGCCGCGGCGCCTTTAAGCGCCATATTGCTCGATTCCGTGCTGCCTGAGGTGAAAACGAAGCTTTCCTTTTCCGCGTTCATCTGGCCGGCCAGACTTTCGCGGGCTTTATCCAATCCTTCGCGGGCCTGAATGCCCAAAGAATACCCAAATTCAGATGAAGCGACCGCGTAAACATCAAAAAAATAGGGCTGCATGGCTTCCAGAACTTGTTCGTCCATGCGTGATGCGGCGGCATTGTCCAAATACACATATTTTCGATCCATGCTTCCTCCTTAAATAAACAGCGTCAGCGTCGAGTCCCGGGCTTCATTGACATAGGTTCCCACACCGCAGTAATCGGTAATCAAATCTTCCCGCAGGTCTTCTTTTTTAACCCCCATAATCGCCATGGTCATGTCGCAGGCCAGAACCTTACCGCCTAAGTCGATATAATCTTGAAACATCTTTTCCAAAGAAGCCACCCGGTTTTTTTTCATTTTACGCTTGATCATCCACCTCCCCAACCCGAGAAAATGCATTTTGGACAGCGGCCCTTTGTCCAGCTGGCCTTTTTTCAAACGCTGCAGGCCCCAAAAAGTAAAAAACATGGCGACGTCCATATTCATGGCCAGGGCGCCGTTGCCGATAATCAGCGCACTGTAAATTTTATCCAAGTCCCCTGAGTGCACAATCAGAGTGGCTTTCTTGGGATTCTCTTGTCCGGTATTCACCGGCGTATTTTTATTGTCCATACTTCT
The DNA here is from genome assembly GCA_964427225.1 of uncultured Eubacteriales bacterium. Lineage (GTDB taxonomy): Bacteria > Acidobacteriota > Aminicenantia > Aminicenantales > Aminicenantaceae > CAYRTV01. The sequence goes on along the minus strand of CAYRTV010000306.1, from coordinate 1,325 downwards.
CCCTCCTGTTGCTCGTCTAATATCTCCAGCCCCATGGCTTTGACTGCCATAGGAATTTCTTTTTTAGATGCTGGGTGTGTCCCCTTAACGATAATGATATCCCCCTCCGCGGCGTTCCGCAGCGCTTTGCGGGTTTCCACCAACGGGATGGGGCAGGTTTCGTTGATGCAGTCAACTTTGATTTCCGCCATAATTCCCTCCTTATCCGGCAAGGTTATTAAAGAACCTGAACTATTCATAAACGGCGCTTGAGTCATTCAGGTTAATTTATTATATCGATAGTTATTATAGCATTTAACACTAGTTTTTTACACAAAATCTTTAATATATGATTTCAATATTCCGGCGGATTTTTTTAAATTCTCCACTTCATTCTCAGCCAGCGGAATATCCAAAATCCGCTTGATCCCTTGTCGCCCAAGCAAAACCGGGAGGCTGAAGCAAAAGTCTTTTTGACCATAAAAATCATCAATATACACTGAAACCGGCAGTATGGAATGCTGATCTCTCACTACAGCTTGAACAATCGTGGTCAGACCATACGCAATGGCATAATAGGTCGCGGATTTCTTTTCTACGATCTCATACGCGGAATTCTTCACTCTTTCAAAAATTTCTTTCATTTCTTTTTCCGGTTCGCACACTTTGTCGCATCTTTGACAAAAGCTCATGAGTTTCATTCCGCCTATTCTTAATCCGCTCCAGATGGGAACTTCGCTGTCTCCGTGTTCGCCCAGGATGTAGCCATGGACATTCCGGGGGTCCACACCGCAATGGCGCCCGATCTCATATCTCAGCCTGGACGTATCCAAAGTGGTTCCTGTACCGATGATTCTATTTTTTGGGAACCCGGAATAAACCTGCGCCGCATAGGTTAAGACATCCACCGGATTTGTGGTCATCAAAATGATGCAATCTCTGTTGTACTGTTTTACATTTTCAACAATTGTCTTAATGATCTGTGCATTTTTCTTAGTCAAATCAAGCCGGGTTTCCCCATCTTTTTGCGAGGCTCCGGCTGTGATGACTACGATTTCCGCATCTTTTAAATCTGAATACTCCCCTGCGCTGATTATCGTAGGGACATTATAGGAAACCGATTGAGCAATATCTAGAGCCTCCCCTTCCGCTTTGTCTTTCTTAATATCAACGAGTACGATTTCATTGACCAGCCCCCTGACTACCAGCGAATAGGCAAACGTTGACCCGACAAAACCGGCTCCTATGATGCCTATTTTAGAAACAGCTTTTTCTTGCATGTACTTCCTTTCAAATTGAAGATATATTTCATCGATATGAATCAAAAATTGGTCTTGCAGAGTGAA
>CAYRTV010000305.1:0-3890 GCA_964427225.1 uncultured Eubacteriales bacterium | reverse complement strand
AAGGGGAAAAAGGGCCATATGTGAGTTTGGTGGCTTTTACGGCTGCGGATGATCTTAAGTCTATTTTATTCGCCACACCCATTTACACACGCAAATACGATAACCTGAAAAGAAGACAGGAAGTGGCGCTATTGGTCGATAACCGGAGTAACAGCGCCGATGATTTTAAAAAAGGACAGGCTGTTACCATCTTAGGGACAGCTGAAGAACTGGATGGTGAGGACAAAAAATCAGCCCTTGACATATATAGCGGCGCTCATCCCCATCTGGCGGATTTTGCCCGTTCCCCCACCAGCGGTATGTTTCTTATCCGGGTCCATCATTATTCTTTGGTTAAAGAATTCCAGAATGTAACCGAATTGAGTGTGGACTGATGCCATGGGTATGTCCTCTTCATAAGATTTCTAAGCCGGGCATACATTTAGTTGGAGGCAAAGCCGCTGCTTTATCCCAATTGATCGCAGCCGGGTTTAAAGTCCCTCCCGGATTGGCGGTTACAACGAAAGCCTACGACTATTTCGTAGAATTCAATGGCCTAAAAGGGACCATAGCGCTTGAAGTCCACCGGAAAAGGGAAGACCAGCTCCGGTGGGAGGAAATGTGGGATGCGTCTCTTCGGATACGCAACAAATTTCTGCATTCCCCTTTTCCGAAAGATTTAGAAAGCGAATTATCAAAGACAATACAATCAATCTTTCGCAGCAAGGGCACAGCGGTTCGTTCTTCAGCACCCGGCGAAGACTCCGCCAAAACCTCCTTTGCCGGCGTGCATGAATCGTATGTGAATGTGCATGGAGTCAAAGAAATCCTCAAGCATGTCAAACTTGTGTGGGCTTCGCTGTGGTCGGATGCGGCTATCCTTTATCGTAAAGAGCTGGGTTTGGATACCAGTGCAAGCCGGATGGCGGTAGTGATTCAGGAATTCGTACCGGGGGATGTTTCCGGCATTATTTTCACCCGAAATCCCCTGGAGGACAAAGAGGCGGTGGTTGAAGCTGTTTTCGGACTAAACCAGGGCCTGGTGGATGGAACCATTCCCCCTGACCGTTGGGTTCTATCGAGAGACTCCGGCCGCATTCTTGCGACTCAAAAAGGCGGACAAAACAAACATATAGATGTTTCCAAACAAGGCATTCAATTGAAGAAAGGAATTAAAGGAGACCGGCAGCAGCCCTCACTCAGTGAAGAACAGCTGCACAGGCTTTTCACATCGGCTCAAAAAGCGGAAATCCTTTTCGGCGAACCCCAGGATATAGAATGGACTCTCCGTTCAAACAGTTTCTATTTTCTTCAATCCCGCCCTATAACCACTCCTTCCGACGAACCGGAACCGCGCAGCAAAGAATGGTATATGACTTTACGGCCGTCATTTGAGAAACTCAACAAGCTGCGGCATAAGATTGAAACCGAAATCATCCCGGGGATGACAAAAGCGGCGCAAGAACCTGTGGACATACATTTAAATTCGCTCGAAGACACAGACTTGGCGGATGAGGTCCGCCGCCGTCAATCATTGGTCAAACACTGGACAAAAGTATATTGGGATGACCTTATTCCTTTTGCCCATGGGATGCGGCTTTTCGGTCAGATCTATAACGATACGCTGTCACCCGGCGATCCCTATGAATTCATCGATCTCCTGCGGCCGGATAATATGGAAAGCCTCAGCCGGAATAATCTGCTTATGGACATGGCGGAGCTTCTCCATGGCTCGCCGCAGATGCGCAAAGAACTGGCCGACCGGGGACCGGAAGCTGTCACCTCAAAAGAATTTCAGTCCCGGTATCAGGCATACCTGGAGGAATACGGCGAAATTGATTTATCTGACACGAACGCACCCTCCGGATTGACAGGTTTTCTGCTGCAGCTGGCTGAAAAACCGCAAGAAAAAAAATCCTTTTCTGATGGAAAGAAAAAGAGGCAGAAATTAGAAAAAAAGTACTTTTCTGCCTTTCCAGATAAAGATGAAAATTTCGCCAACGAGCTCCTTGACTTGGGACGATTCAGTTACCGCATGCGGGATGATGACAATATCTATCTCGGGAGGATTGAGAAGACCCTTGAAAAAGGCCGGAAAGAAGCCGTCCGCCGGCTTCGAGACCGCGGGCTTGCTCTCAAAGGCCGTTTCAGCGAACAGGAAATTATACGGGCTCTCAAAAATCCCGGCTACAAGCCTGTACCCGCAAAACAAGGAAAAGCTGCACCGGATACACCTATCAAAGCAAGGCAAATCAAGGGACAGCCGGCGGGCAAAGGATTGGTCACGGGAAAGGCGCGCGTGATCCTAGAGCAGGCGGATCTCATGTCATTTAAAAAAGATGACATTCTCGTCTGCGACGCCGTGGAGCCCCATATGACCTTGGTTGTGCCTCTGGCGAAAGCTATTGTGGAACGGCGGGGCGGCATGCTGATCCATGGCGCCATCATCGCCCGGGAATACAGCATCCCGTGTGTGACAGGAATTCCAGAGGCAACCCGGCTTATCCGGACCGGGGATATTATCACTGTCGACGGCCATCTTGGGATTGTGATTATTGAAAAAAGAAAGTCTTCTGCTGTCTTTAATTAGGCTTCGAACCGCCGGATAGAAGACAAACCGCCGTCAACAGGAATGATTTGACCTGTAATCCAGCTCGCTTGGCCGGAAAGAAGAAATGCCGCGGCTGCAGCTGCATCCGCAGGCAGGCCGTATCGGCCTAAGGGATGACGTTTGGCAGCTTTGTTCTTTTTGTCGTCGGAATCAAGGAGGCTTTCAGCCTGAGGCGTATCGGTCAAGGAGAGCGAAACAACATTAACCCGGATTTTTCGTGACGCCCATTCAGCGGCCAGAGATTTGGCTAGTCCTTCCAACGCAGCTTTGGAGGCAGCGATTGATGCATGAAAACTCATGCCAAGACGTACAGCCACTGTGCTAAAGAAAACCACACTGGCGCCGCGAGCTTTCTGCAGTGAAGGCAGAAAGCGCCTGAGAACTCGAACGGCCCCGATTACATTGAGATTGAAATCAGATATGAAATTCTGGTCTTTCAGCCGCTGGAAAGGGACCAATTCAATGGATCCGGGACAGTACACCAATCCATGGCACACAGCGGGAGGTTCCAAGATGTCGTCGACTGCATCTGTCACATCGAGAGCTGAAAATGAGATCCCATATTTTTCGAATTCAGGATGCGGATTCCGGCTCCAAACGTGAACATCCTTGCCGGCGGCAGCAAGCCGGGCTGACAATTCCCAGCCGATTCCAGAACTCCCTCCAATCACAGTGATTGTCTGCTTTCTTTTTTCTTCCATGATAACCCTCCATCTTCTTGTCCAATATTAATACAGAAAAAGAAGAAGAACAAATTTATTTAAAATAAAAAGATAAGCTCACAGTGTAAATCCTGGCCAGGTTCAGGAGATAGATCGCCCCCTGGGCCGCGGCCTTAGCGACTGAATGGAGAATGGCATTGGTGTGTGGTTTTGGGAGTGAAGCAAGGGCCGCCGCATCTCTGTGACAGAGATGCGGCGGATTGCTTTATCAGTTATTTGTTTCTTAGGGGAGAAACATCATTGAAGACATACATGCCACGTCCGCTGGTGGCGGTCACCAGCATGTCATCCCAGGATTCGCCTCCGTTTGTGTCACAAATACACCCTGATCAGTGCCGTGCTTTATGAACCTCATCCATCCTTTATATCCGATTTTTAAGATATCAGAAATATTAGATATTATGAATGAACTCATTATTAATATTTTAAACAAGAAAGTCAACAAAAGAGGAGTCATGAAAAAAATTCAATATGTTTTGGTGCTGGTGCTTATACTGGCTTTCATAAGTCCAGTACAGGGTCAATTACGCCGGGAGATGCGCTCACAGGAAACTCTGAATTGGCGGCATGTGGGCCCG
>CAYRTV010000304.1:0-3896 GCA_964427225.1 uncultured Eubacteriales bacterium | reverse complement strand
GCTATGATAGGATATTTTTATGAATCTGGAGTTTTATTCGGAAGAAAAACTAAAGGAACAGCTCAGCCGCATTATCTTTAAATACCTAGATAAAAACAAGTGGTCAGCATTTCTATTCGGCTCACGGGTAAAGGGAAATAATTCCCCTTCCTCAGATATCGATGTCGGTATTGAGGGCCCCGAATCTGTGCCCCCTGAAATCATGTTCAAGATTAGAGAGGAAATCGAAGAAATCCCGACACTTTATTCATTTGATATTGTGGATTTTCATACCGTGTCCGACGACTTCAGAAAAAAAGCAAAAAAGGAAGCCGAATATGTCGGATAAACCACCTGTCAACAAGGCCTTTTCAAAGGCGATTATAAGACTGGAAGAGGTTCTTAAACTCGACAAAACAGATATAACGAGAGATTCCGCCATCAAGCGCTTCGAGATTTGCTTTGACCTGGCTTGGAAATCCATTGAAAATTATGCCAGAAACGAAGGTGTTGAGTGCAACTCACCACGTATGTGCTTTAAAACGGCTTTTAAGTTAAATTTGATTGATTATGACGAAAAATGGCTTAAAAGCATAGAAGACAGAAATACCACATCTCACCTATATAATGAAAAATTAGCTGATCAGGTTTATCAACGTTTACCAGAATATAAAGCGTTATTTAAATCTCTGTTATCCCGCCTGGAGAAATAAAAATTAAATGCCGAATGTAAAAACCGTGACCGATAAAATGCTGGTGGACGGTTCCGGCAGCCTGTGGGTGATAACACACGAAACCAAAGAATCAAATGGGCATTCACTGACGTCTGCAGCTATTTTTGATACTGAAGGCCGTTTTGTCACCCGGGTATGGCTGCAGAAAATACCCCGAATCTTAAGAGGGAGGAAAATGTATCGCTTGGAAACCGACGATGAAACAGGTTATACCTCCCCGGTTCGTTATTCCGTCCACTGGAAAGAATACAGCCAGACCGTGTATCAGGACTCCACATACTGCTTGTAAAGTTTATCAATCGCTTCGGGTTCGCCGATGATCATCAATTTATCGCCTTTTTCCACAACAGTGTCGCCTTTCGGCTCGAAGCTTTCGTGATCTCTTCTTATCATGGCGATAAAAGCTTCCACCGGCAAATCGATTCCACTGATTTTTTTTCCGACAAGGACCTTCGTCTCTTCGTCTTCCCCCAAGAAAATCTCCATAAACCGGGAGTCGCGTAAAAGAGATTCTTTGAGTTTGTCCGGTTTGTCCATACGCCGCCAGGCATCGACGAAAGACGGATTCTCGGCCCGGTCGGCGATTTCGGCGAGAAGGCGCAGGTGCTCCCCGGTTTTATCTTCCGGGCTGACCACAATAAATAACCCATAGACCTGGCACGACCGCATATGAGGCTGTGTAGGATCATCCGAAGGAATCGAAACGCATAGTCCTTTACGCGAGCGGACAAGAACCATCTCGGAATGCTTGACCGAGAGGGCCCGGAAATGCAGCAATGCAGCACCATGGGAAATCGGAGCACCGCCGTACCGGCCCGTTTCCATCAGGCGCTTTTTGATTTCCGGCGCCTTCATCTCAATCCGCTCCGCCAGCGATTCAGCCGCCCGCCCGAGAGCATCATCAAACGATTGGTCGTCCGAAATCTCCAAGAATTTCGCACGCTGAATGATTTGGTCATAGGGATCTTCTTCCCTCAATCCCTTTTCTTTTATGATCTCGCGGAATTCCGTCCGCAGCTCGGGATGCTGGTACTTGGCCAACCGGGCAAAAACATGATGGATAGCCCCATGCCGTTTGACCTTCGGCCGGGCATAACGGACAAACCACACACTTCCGGCAAGGATCACCCCCATCGAAAACAATATGGTCAGCCATCCCATTTCAGCTATCAGCCAAACGCTTATGATAATGCCCGCGGCCGGCAGCCACGGATACAAGGGCACCCGGCAGCCAGGATCATAGCTTTCGATCCGGCTTTCACGCATAATAATGACCGCTAGATTGATCATCCCGAAAACCAGAAGATTAAAAGCGCTGCCTAATTTTGCCACTCCCTCGGTGGGTAAAACCAGAATAAACAGAATCATCAATCCGCCGGTCATCAGCGTCCCTGCCGCCGGTGTGCCGAACCGCCCCAATTTCGCCAATCCAGGCGGGAAAAGCTTGTCCCGGGCCATAGCCAACGGATACCGGCTGCCCGAAAAGATTCCGGCGTTTCCTGTTGAGGCAAAGGCAAAAAGAGCGGTCATTGCGATAAGAATGACGACCACCGTACCTGGAAGCCATTCATTGAATGCTGAAGCCGCCGTAGCCACAGGAGTCAAGTCCGCTCGCAGCGCCACCGGGTCCAGCACCGTAATCATGATGAACACACCGACGACATAGACGACCATTGCCGTCGCAATGGATAAAATCATGCCGAGAGGAAGGTTCCGTTCCGGTCTGCGGACTTCTTCGCTGATGCTTGATATTTTGGTCAATCCCGCATAAGAAATAAAAACCAGGCCGATCGTACTGAATAATCCGTACCAGCCTTTCTCTGCATGCAGAAAGGGCGTGAACTGCCGGGCCAGTTGTCCTGACGGCATACGCGCGAAAATATACCAAAGCCCCTGGGCGAGAAAAAAGCCAAGGACGGCCAGAATCGCAATGACCAGCAGTTTCTGCAGGCGAGTGGATTGCTTCGCGCCCAGGATATTGATTCCCACAAAGACAAATGTCAGTACGACAGCCAGAATTTTGACGAACCATACGGAACCCACAGATCCCAGCCCCAGCCATTCGCCGACTCCCGGCATAATGGCCAGGTAGGCGCCCATCCCGATCAGGGCAAAAGCGGATTTCAAGATAAGGGATAACCAGGTCCCGATCCCGGTGACAGTCCCAATGGCCGGACCGAGGCTGCGGTCCACGAAATAATAGGAGCCGCCCGCGCGAGGCAAAGCGGTGGATAACTCCAGCATGCTGATCCCCGCCTACAGCCTGTCCAGCCGGATCTGCGGCGGATGCCTGGACAGAGTGGACGGCGGCCTCACCTCCTTCGGACAGGAAGTGGTGAAAGAATGCAACCGCGTGGGCCTGCTGCTGGACTGCTCTCATCTGGGCCGGCGCTCCAGCCTGGACATCATCGACCAAAGCAGCGACCCGGTCGTATTCAGCCATTCCTCCGCCAAAGCTTTGGCGGATAATCCCCGCAATGCGACCGATACCCAGATCAAAGCATGTGCCGCGCGCGGCGGCATTATCGGGCTTTCCTCCTGGGGCCCTATGACAATGAAAACCGGAACCAAAGACCGCCCCACGCTGGATGATTTCATCGGCCATATCGACCACACAGCCCAGCTTCTCGGCTCAACCGACCACATCGGCATCGGCACGGATATGAGCCTGGGCACTTACCCGGACCATGAAGTCGAACCCTGGGGCATGCCCGAAACCAAAGATGTGGCCAGCGTCTATAACGAGCATGTGACAGACAACATCCGCTCTCCGATGCGCATGGTTGACGGCTTCAGCAATTATGCCGAAGTGCTGAATTTCACGGCCGAGCTTAATCAGCGCGGCTACCAAGAATCCGACATCCGCAAAATCTTAGGAGAGAATTACCTGCGTGTTTTCAGCGAGGTGTGGACACCTCTTCCCGGCTCAGCCTGAGGAAGTCATCCTGGGGCCCCTGTCATCCTCAATATAAAGGGTCGCTCCACAGTAAATTATTTATTTAATTCATTTTCTAACCTGAACTATTCATAAAAAAATTGCGATGTTTTTGTAATTCATTTTTTATCAACGATTAACATGATTTTTATTGAAAGTTCAAATGGAACGTTTTTCATTTTCATATTTATACTATAATCGCAATTTTTTTACCCTTTGGGCGGGCCGACTCTCACCGCATCTGCTTT
>CAYRTV010000303.1:0-3938 GCA_964427225.1 uncultured Eubacteriales bacterium | reverse complement strand
CGTCATGGCAATGAATAAGGGCCATATCCCGCCACCACGCAGCTTTCCCCAGCGAGGAAAGCTGCTCCGATTCCGGCTTCGCTTAGGATGCAATAGAGCTGTTCACTCATAATATCTGGATTGATCAGTTCCCAGGCCGCGGTTGCTGTAAATGCGTGCTGGCATTCCGGCCGGTGGAGCGGTATACGGCGGTATACGGGTCCGGTCTTACTCCCCTATTTTATTGAACCAGGTTATATCGTTCAGCGATTTGCGTTTCGTTTCCCGGGAAGGCTTTTTGTCATAATAACCCAGAGGCAGCAGGGCCAGTATTTTATATTTGCGGGGGATATTGAAAAATTTCCTGGCCTTCCGGTTGTTGAACCATCCCATCCAGCAGGTGCCGATTCCCAGCTCTTCCGCTTGAAGTATCAAGTGCTCTCCGGCAATTCCAATATCAATGAGATGAAAAGGTATATCTTGATACCAGCGGCCAAGCCTATGGGTGATAACGTTCAATTTGGCCAGGACCAGGATCAGCACAGGAGCTTTGCCGGCAAAACGGGACACTTTATAGATTCCGGAAAACACCTGTTCCGCAAAACGATTTTTAACTCCAGGCTCATCAATAACCAAGAAGCGCCACGGCTGAGCGTTTTCAGCGGAGGGAGCCAGCCGGGCGGCCTCCAGGCAAGTCAAAATATCCTGCTTTTTAACCGGGCGGTCATTGAAGCGTCGGATACTTTTCCGGCCGGCAACTAAATGCAGGAAAGCTGTCGTTTTGATTTCCTCAGCGGTCATAAGAACCTTCCTTATCGCTGCCTCCGCTGCCGCCGGCGTTGTCATTGGCACTGGGCTGAGGATGGCACAAACGACCGATTATCATCACTTCTTCCTCGGAAACGGCCGCCTCCGGCAAAGACGCCGTCAATATGTCTATTTTAGAATCGTAAAAACGGGAAGATACCTGGACTTTTAAAACAACCTTTTCTCCATCCATCAGCATTTTTTTCAGCCTCCAACCTTGCTGTTTGCTGACATTGAATCCGATACCGATGCCGAAAGCAGGACAACCGGAATGAAATACAAACACGTCTTAAACATGGGCCACTCTCCTTTTTTATGCCCTTACCTTTTACATATTCCTACAGCCATCTGTCAAGCCGGACCGCTGGAGAATAAAAATATTTCGTTTTCTGTTGATTCCCGTGCATGTTTGTGATAGAGAAAAGACATGAAAGGACCAGCATGAAAGTTTTTATCAATACTTTTAAAGGATTCCGTAACGTTTATCAGGTCAAACGCCTGGTTATCATTTTGTTTTTACTGAATTTAATATTCTCGCTACTCTTAGCGGTACCCATGTATCATTCTTTACGGGATTCTTTCGGTGCCGGAACGACCGCCGATAATATGCTGAACAGCTTTGACTATCTGTGGTGGGAAGAATTCCGGGATCAAAATGAAGACCTGGAAACAACTTTTACTCCGGCCATCATAGGCAAAGGTGCTCTTCTTACAAATCTGGAACACCTTACCACATTCAGATTTCTGTCTCTCCCCCCGGTTTATCTTATTTTTGGGTTTATATATATTCTTTTTCATACTTTTTTGGCGGGCGGAATCCTGTCTGTTCTCAATCCGGAAAATCCAGGTTTTTCTTTGCGTCTCTTTTTCAGCGGTGCAGGAAATTTTTTTATTTCATTTATCATTTATATGATATTATTCTGGTTTTTTCTTTTTGTCCTCATCGGCTCTGTGAACAGCTGGTTCCATCAAATTTTATCCCGAATATCCCGGAATGCCTATTCTGAAATCATGCCCTTTTTCTTTGAACTTGCTTCCAGCGCTGTTGTTTTATTTTTGATTTTTTTCTTTCATATGGTTTTCGACTATGCCCGTATTAAAACCGTTCTCACAGATAGAAAAACCGTTTTGAAAAACACCGTATCCGCCTTTAAGTTTGTTATGAAAAATTTGGGTTCAACTTTGGGATTGTATTACTGTATCGGCGCAACAGCCTTGCTGTTTTCAATTGTATATATCGGGCTGGCTTCCCTTATAATCCAAAGCAATCTGCTATGGATCACCATGGGATTCCTCGTGCAGCAGCTGTTTATCTTCGGTATCATATGGATTCGCTGCTGGCTTTATGCCGGAGAAATGGAGCTATATCGTTATATTTAACCAGTGCGCCTCCTGCCGAATTCCTTCCATTCAACAGGAAAAACCCATGCAAAAAAATCATTTGCCCAAGCTGCATCTTTTTGATATAGTCATCGCATGCAACCTATGTATGCGAAAAAAGGAGGAGATTCTATGAAAAAACTAATGACGGGGACAGCGGTTCTGTTTGTGATTTCGATTGTGCTCACATCCTGCGCTCCGGCAGAAAAAACTCCGGAGGCAGGGACAGCTAAAACCAGCGACATGATGGGAATGCTTCCGGTGGAATCAGAAGGAGTTTTCTTTATTAATGCCAAAGAAATCATGGCCATCCAGTCGGTAGATGAAGCCATACAAAAAGACGAGAATTACGAAAAATATCTCGATTTTGTCCAGGAAACCGGCATCGATCCTCAGAAGGATATTTATTATGCCGCCGCCGCGATGCTCCCGGGAGATGAAGAAACCAAACAAAAGGGAGTGGGTATTGTCAATTTAAAATATGATCCTGATGCTTTACTCGCTCTGATAAAGGAAAAGTCCCAGGAAGAAGGTACGACTGTCATAGAATCCGAATACAGCGGACATGCCATCTATGTTATGAAATCCGATACGGAGGAGGACAGCGGCTCTTTTGCTTTTTTGGATGCGTCCAATATTGTCGTCGGCAATGAAGTCGGTATCAAATCCGTTATCGATGTGGTCAAAAATGACAAGGATAATGTTTACAAAAATCAGGCAATGACCGAATTGATGGAAAAAACAGCTAAAGACTCCATGTTCTGGGGCGCGATCATGATTCCGTCCGAAGCAGTAGCGGATGCCGCTTCCCAAAATCCTATGCTGCAGTCCCTCAGTTCCGTTGAAGCTGTCACTTTGAATTTCGATTATAAAAACCAGACCATTTCGGCTATGGTTAAAATGATGAGCGCAGACAGTGAAAAGAATGCTCAAATCGCGGAATCCCTTACCGGAATTAAATCTTTCGGCCGGATGGCCGCCCAAGAGAATCCTGAAATCGGTGAACTGCTTGACAAAATCAACATTCAATCCGGTGAGGATATGGTGGAAATTTCCGCCCAAATTCCGGAAGCATTAATTAAAAAACTGCAGGCCAACGCCGAGGCGGAAACCGAAGAAAAGCAATAAGCAAAACAACTATTGAGCCCGTCCGGTCGCCGGACGGGCTTTTTTTTTGCTTAATCTTCAAGAATATACTCTTTGAAATTAAAAATCAGACAAGCCAAGGCTAAGAAAAAAGCAGTTATTATTAAAAGTGTCAGGATGGCTTCAGCAGGAGGAGTCGGTTCCAGCCGGATCAAAAGAAAAGAAAATCTTTCTGAAGACGCTTCCGGAAGCAGGGATTTCAAGTAATGAACAATAGCAAATTTTTGGGTGGATCCCGGAAAATACTGGATAACGCTTTCCCAACCGAATCCAAAAATCAGGCCGAAAAGAATGGACCGTTTTATGAGTATCCCGATAAAAGTAAAAAAAGCCGAATAGCATATCATTCCCAGTATCAAAACGCCCAAATCCCTGAACAAGGTCATGTATATCGGCCATTGACTTAACCTATCCAGGTTTAAAAGGATAAATGAAAAAGTCACTCCCAGTCCAATCATTATGATTTGCAATAGGACATATGCCGCGTATTTTCCGAGCACAACGGCGGTTTTAGATACCCGACGGGGTAAAAAAAAAGGCAGCGTCTTTTTTTTCCACTCTTTCGAGCAAATGGATGTCCCCTAGAATAAAGAAAAGATGATAAATAAAAAATGCAGATACAAAAC
>CAYRTV010000302.1:0-3944 GCA_964427225.1 uncultured Eubacteriales bacterium | reverse complement strand
CTTTGGTTCATTTTTGATTTTTGATTTAAATAAGATAACTTTTTACTTTTTACTAAAAATTAATCATCATTTTTTATATTTGCGTTTTGCAGCGTTTTAACTATTGCAATAAATTCAGCCAAAACCATGGCTGTGGCCCCCCAAATCTTATGGTTCCGGAACTGATAAAAAGGGATTTTCTTTTTTTCTCCGTGAATGGTCCATTCTTCGGTCTGCCGGTTGAACGAATTTAATAGATGCCCGATGGGAATTTCAAGGACGGCTTCCACTTCCGTGGGGTCAGGTTCCGAATCCGGACGGGAATCAGTTCCGGCCACAACCGGGTAAATGCAAAATCGGCTGGGAGGAATATACAAAGGTGTTAGTGTTCCCAGGATCCGGTAGGCCTCCGGAGGGATATTTAATTCCTCTTTTGTTTCCCGGACCGCGGTTTGAATCAGATCTTCATTCTTCTCTCTGGCTCCGCCGGGAAAAGAGATTTCTCCCCGGTGATGGAGCACGTTGGCCGTACGGCGGGTCAGGATAAGAAAGAGTTCGCCTTTCCGGGGATAAAGCAGCAGCAGGACTCCGGCTTTGCGGCAATGAGGTTCCGCTTGGGGGAAAGGAATATTCCCCGAACGGGGCTCAGGGATCAGCTTGGATTGTGCGCTCCATCCGGGTTTGCCCATTTTCAGTTCGGCTTTTAACTGATCATAAAAAAAAACGGGATCGCTTTTTGGAATATCCGGCAAAACTCAGCCCCCCAGCAAGGTAAAAAATTCCATGGCATGCTGGAGCCAGACCATCCAGCGGGATGTCCATTTGAGTGCGGCCAGAGAAGATGACGGGGAGGTGGTGAGGCTGTTATTGGTCCGGTTGGTCTCTATGACCCATTTGAAATCCGGATCGATGACAGCCCGTCGAATCTTGACCGGTCCCCGGTATTGGAAGCGCTTCCAGCGGTATTTTCCTTCCCAACGCGCCTTTTTCTTTACTCCGTCATCGAACTCGATCAGTATTTCAACCGGAACCTGTACTTCACCTAAACGGCGGACTAAAACCTCACTCTTATATACCGGTTGTTCAGTGCTTTTTTCTCCAGGATGATATTCATTTCCGTTCCATCCCCGCAGCGGCTGTTCCCGCCGGTTTTGAATGTGGGCTAAGGCATAATCCAGCTCTCCCGAACCATATATGAATTGATCGAGCAGCCAGCTCATATCCTGTCCGGCGAATTCGGAAACAACCGCATAAAAGTCTTCCGGCCGGGGATGCTTGAACCAATTGCGGGTGGAATAGGCTTTGATCATTTCAGTGAATAACTCAGGGCCCATAAACCGTTTCAAGCTTCTCAGCATAACTTCCGCTTTTGAATAAGAATTGGCCCCGTAGCTGGAGCGGTTCATGAAATGCCAGGTGAAAAGCTGCATAATATCCATGTGACTGGTGCGGCGGTGGCGGGAAATTCCGCTGGATTCAACCGGAATGGCCACCTCATGAAAAACAACTGGTATATTGAAAAAACGGCGGGAGTAGAGAGGAGGCGGATATGCGGCATAATAGACTTCTGAGTCCAGAAAGGAGGTCATGCCCTCATCCATCCATGCATTTTCGAATTCATTGGTTCCGACCAGGCCGTAGAAATAACCATGGCCGAACTCATGGATGGTCACTCCTTCAGGGCTGGGAATGCGCGGGTGCGTTAAGAAATAAGCTCCTCCCGTGAAAAAGGTGGGATATTCCATGCCTCCCGAACGGCTGTTATATGCCGGGTCAACACAGGTGACGGTGGAATAAGGATACTCTCCGTAGAAGCGGCTGCAGAAGGTTAAAGAATGCCTGACCGCCTGCATATATTTTCTTTGCAGATGTTTATGGTACGGTTGGAGCAGCAGCGTGATTTCCGTTCTTTTTCCCGGAGCGAATTCATAGTTTTCCTTAACCTGAATGAAATCAGGCGAAGCGGTCCAGGCAAAATCATGCACGGAATGCTGGAAGAAGCTGTGGGTGCTGGTGCCGTCGCCGTGGTCCACCCGGCCGGTGTGTTCCCCGGTGGCGCCGACAATCATTCGGGAAGGCAATGTTATTTTGACATCATAGGTGCCGTAATCGGCAAAAAAATTGGTGGTGGCGTGAAATTGGTGGCAGTTCCATTCACCTTCGTATAGAATCCCTATTTTGGGAAACCATTGGGCGATGAAATAATAATCTTTATAAACGCCAGTCCGATGGATGGGAGTGGGGATTTTAGAAAAAAAATGAATGCGAAGCCGGATGGTATCTCCCGGGGCTGCCGGTTCGGGAAGCCGGACTGTAAATACGGTTTGGTCATGGATATTGTTATTATCCGGCTGCCGGAATGTGAATGTATCCGTTAAGTCGATTTCTTCTTCTTCCTCATCTCCTAAAAGGACGATGGAATTGACCCGGCAATAGCCCCAATCATCTTTTTTAAAGCCGGCGATGATCCGCCCCCACCGGTCCCGGCCTTCGGTCAAAAAGTCACTTTTATTGTTCTTAAAAGCGTTCCAGTACAGGTGGAACCAAAGTTCACCGGTTTCCACCTGGGAATTGTTGGTCCATTCCAGAATTTCCGTCCCTGTCAAAGTATGATTATCGGGATTCAGCGTCACATCCATGGAATAATTAGCGATTTGCGGACAGAATAATTCTTCCTGAGCCTGCCCGGAACCCATCCAGAATGCCAAAAACAAAGTGATGAGAATTGTTTTTTTCAATATCCACTCCCTTCTTCGCTTCTCACGGATTTTAATTTTATATCATTTAACCCAACATGTCATCCAAAAACGGGTTTCTTGTTCGCCGGGAACATTTGTGATATAACCTTTTTAAGCCTGGATTATTCACGGGCCGAGATTGCCGCAAATTTCGGTTTGCGGCGAGGAAGTCGTGGTACTTCACTACGACGAGCTGCAAGCCGGAAGATGCGGTGAGATTCGGCCCGCCTGAAGGGTAAAAAAATGGCGATTATAATATAAATGTGCAAATGAAAAACTTTCCATTTGAATTTTTAATACAAATCATGTTAATCGCTGATAAAAAAGTATTTGCAAAGACATCGCAATTTTTTTATGAATCATTCAGGCAAGGTAATCGTTCGTAGGAGTATTTAACATGGAACAACAAGAAGAAAGAAACTGGGGCATGTTTTGCCACCTTTCCGCGCTGGCCGGATTTATCATTCCCTTCGGCAACTTGATCGGACCTTTGGTTTTATGGCTGATGAAAAAAGACGAATCTCAATTTGTGGATAATCAGGGGAAAGAGTCCGTCAATTTCCAGATCTCTTTCCTCATCTACGCTTGTATTTCCGCGCTGTTGATTGTTATTGTGATCGGTATTGTGCTTCTGATCGTTTTGGGCGTGGGCATGCTGATTCTGGTTATTGTCGCCTCCATCAAAGCCAGTAATGGAGAACAGTACCGCTATCCCATGGCGATCCGGTTTATCAAGTAAAGCACATTGCTTTTTCCTGGAACGGGTTAAATCTTTTCTGTCCTCACCCGGGAGAGTTTATTCATTGTCATGGCAGGACATGAGGCAGGTGAACGCTTTCTGTCTGCAATCATCGTCATCCTGCTGACAGGTGCGGCGGTCGGCCTCCTTTATCCGGTCATTACTGCCTCCTCCATCACTCCCGGCCGGGCGGAAACCTTTTTTTACCGGGCTGTCGCCGGATTCGGTATCCTGATCATTCTATTTGGGAAAAGTCTGTTTGATTTGTTTTTTCCCGGTAAACGCAAGGTTTCATGGCTGGATAAGGCCTGGCTGATCGTTTATGCCGGCATCATCGGATTTTCATTGGTCGTGCTGATTGGACGGATCCTGCAGATTGTACTATCTAATCAGCTATCCTGAATTATTCACACGCTGAGATTAACCCCCTCCATATCTTTCCCAAAGCGGCATCGGGCCCGGCCTCCGCTCCCGGTCAGATTTTTTAC
>CAYRTV010000301.1:0-3975 GCA_964427225.1 uncultured Eubacteriales bacterium | reverse complement strand
AGATGAATGTCGTTCCGGCGATATTCAGTATTCTGATCTTGCTCTTAACTTTTTTCATTTTCAGAAAAGAAGAAACAACGTGGGTCGCTTTTCTGGCGGTTTTTTTATTGGGGATAAATTATCAGTTTACCATGTTCAGCCGGATTGCCGTCCGTGTCATGCCGATGCTTTTCTTCTTTCTGCTGGCTGTGTTTTTCATCCGGAAATCACTGGCCGACAAAAAATGCGGATGGATGGCGGCCGCCGGCGTTTCAGCTTTTGTTTCATTTACCGTCAAAGCCACCTTCTTCCAAATTCTGCCGGCATTATTATTGGGCTTAGTCTTTTATCTTTTCTTCCACTTTGCTCCGGAAATAAAAAGGATGGCAGCGCTCCTGGGATTTTTCTTCCTTGGATTTATTGCAGCAGCAGCTTCCTGGGTGGGTTTATTTTATTTTCCTAATCGGGACCTGTTTAAGGCTTACGGCGGTGAAAATATTTCCTGGCTGACACCTAACAGCCTTAATGAAATCATTAGGAATTTTTGGGGCCGGCCTCTTTATTACTTAAACGAAACCCCCGTTCTCTTTTGCCTGGCCTGTATTTTTATTATTATTCTCATCTACCGGGTGTTCACATCTCCCAAAAAAATAACTCTGACGGAATGGATCTCAGGCTTGTGGCTGATTTCAAATCTGATTTATTATTCGATGATTTTCTATCAGCCCGCACGGCATCTTGTGGTTTTGATAGTCCCGGTCGTGTTTTTAGCGGCAGGCATGCTGCGTGATCTCACACGCAAACGGACCGCCGGCGACCGGCGCTCCCTCTCATGGCTTTTTTATCCTTTCTTATTCGGCTGGGTGATTTTTCCTTTAAGCAACGCCATGATTTATTTCGGCCGTCCCTTGACTCTGGCTGCTATGCGGAAAGCGACCATTCAATTACTTCTTTTGGATGCAGCTGTTTGCGCCTTGTTTTTTATCGGAATAAAAGTCCGTTCTAATAGAAAACAGTTGCAGTTTAAACGCCTGGTTCCGGTTTTGACGGCCGTTCTTCTCATTTCTGCCTCAGGCTGGGTCAACCTCAGGCCGTATTTCCGATGGGCCATCCATCCTTTTTACCGCATCCAGACCATATCCCGGGATTTGGGACGGACCTACGAGAATATCGTTCTAGCCGGCTTAATCACACCGGTTATGTCATTGGAAAACCGCTTTGAAGTGCATCCCTACCGGTCCGGGTATATCAACCCTTTCCCGGATTTCATGCGAAAATTCGGCGTCACACATATTTTCCCAACTCTTCATGCCAATGCGATTGAAAAAATTGAATATTTTCGTGATTTTCCAGAAGCCCTGAAGAGCTCCCGTGTGTTAGCCCGCTATCCGCTGTGGCAGACCTACGCCGAGCTCATTGCCCTCAATCCTCCAGCTATGAATCTTCCTCTCAGCAATCAGGCATATGAAGGAGAAGTCTTTTTCGGCCGGCCGGCGATGCCGCGGTTTGACAGGGGGGCATCACAAAAAACCGCATTGGCCATGCCCGCAGACAGGGGAGAAATCCTGGCGGAACTCCCGGTAGAAGAATTTTCCGCCGGACAATACCAGGCTCGATTCATTATTAAATTAGAGGAACCTGTCCCCTCAGAAACATTCGCCTGCAGAATCGATGTCGTGGACAGAAAGCGCAGAAAGCTTCTTGCTTACAGGAATCTGACCGGAGCTGATTTTAATACTATAAATAAATACACAGCCTTTGATGTGGCAGTGACACTGCCCCGGCCGGCTGAGCTCAGTTTCCGCATTTATTCATCCGGAGAATTTTCTCTTCGGCTTGACCGCGTTATTGTTCAGTCCCAGGAAAGCCTGGTGAATGGTGAATGGATTGTTGATGCGGATTAGAATTCCAAAGACGCTGCATGTACAATGTGGGAGAATCCGCAAACTGCCTAAAATCACTCAGTAATAGTATTAAATAATCGAATATTATTCTTAATATCCGGCTTTGGTCTAATTTTGATATTTGATTTTAAATTTAATTGGATAACTTTTTTCTTTTTACTTTTCACTTTTTACTCTTTACTGGTTCACTCTTTACTCTTCACTCTCATCTCTTCGACATGCTTCCCAATCAGCTCAATCAGCTCTTCGCCGTAGGGACCCCAGCAATGCGGCTCCCCGTCGCCGTACTTGACGGTCCCGCCATAATGGGGATTTTTCGTCTTTTCTAGAAACCGTTCCAGTAACCCCACAGCGTTGTTGAGATAATGGGTATCCATATCTCCGGTATATATATGCAGCTTGCCCTCCAGCGCTGAGCCGATCTCCGGCCAATGGGTTTCCAAATAATGGCGCAGATCATAATGTTCTTTCCAGTACTCAGCCACTTCCGGGTCGATCTCTCCTGTTTTTTTATCAAACAGCGGCTTGACATAACCGTCGCCGGCGATCGGTCCGAATGCAGCCTCAAAAATATCGATCTGCTGACCGGACCGGTTTTTTGTTCCCAGAGCTAATTCATAATGATTCCTTTGTTCATACGTCAAGGTCACGATACCGTCGGTTTGGCGGTCACTGGGGGTAGGAACAGAAATACCTCCGAATTCTTTGAAATAGGCGTTTTTATCATTATAAATATCCACACACTGGAAATAACGGAAATCAACCGGGTCCGGACATAAAGAAAAGACCCCGCCGAAAAATTCCGGATAGAATATCTGCATAGCTAATGATATCCATCCTCCCGTCGATCCCCCGGAAAGAATCCGGGCGTATGGTTTCTGAATAATTCGAAATTCTTTCTCAATACAGGGAATCAATTCCTGCATAACGGCATCGCCGTAAGGGCCGACATTGGGTGAATTGACGGCATAGGAATCATCATAATAAGGACAGGGATGCTGAAAAGTCACCGCCAGCATCCGGGGACATTCGTCCGACACCCAGTATTCATAAAAATCATATCCCCGCTGCTCCCGGCTGCTCCCGGAGGCCGGCTTTTTTTCCCGAAAGCCGTAAGGAGGGTTCAAAGAAAAGTGGCCCTGCATGTAATTAACCGGATAGGATTGATCCGGGTTTTCATGGTATCCCTTCGGCAGAAGGATCACAGCCCCTAAATACATGGGCTGCCCCCAGAATTCCGTTAAAATTTGGCTCTGAATCTTAATGCGCTTGACCCAATCCGTGTCCGGAGGGACGGTTATTTCCGGAATAACTTTGTTACAAGAGAAACGAACCACCCGATCTTCCCCAGGAGCAATTATAAGCTTTTGGACTTCACTGTATATATTTCCCGGCGAACGGTTCCACCGCTGTCCTTCCCATTGATCCTGATGCATCCACAACACATGGCCGTCCGAACGCTCAAAGCGTGTATAAAGATTGATAAAGGCTTGCACATGATACTCTCCCGGTGGAATGCCGTTCAGGCTGGGATAGGGGTAACCGACGTCTTCTGCGTCTAAAACGACAGGCTCCTCCGGCTTCAGGGAGGATATATCTTTTCCGAAAAAGGGGACTCCGCGGGGATGCACTTGGAAGCGGGGCTCCCGGTTATTATCGGAAGCCAGAATAAAATACACGCGCCCGGTAATAGGACCTTCGTGCGCTTCAGATGTAAATGACATCTCAAATTTCAATCCACTGATTTCTTCGGCCGCAGTTCCGGCCGGGAAAATCCCAGTCAGCAGCACAGCAATAATTCCCGTCAATATCAACCGGATCAGTTTCTTTTGCATTTATTTTATCTCCTGGTCATAAATATAACTTTTTACTTTTCATTATATTTTTCTTCACTCTTCACTCTTTACTTTTTATTTTTTACTTTTTACTCTTAATTTAACGAAGCAGCTTAAAATCCTTCGCTTCGTTCGGGATGATAAAAAAAACCCGCCGGGAGGCGAACTCCCCGGCGGGCTGTCATTATTCGATCTTTAATTCAATCTAATAGGACCGGTCAAACCAATGGTCCTGTATGACTTTTGCGGTCCCGGTC
>CAYRTV010000300.1:0-3985 GCA_964427225.1 uncultured Eubacteriales bacterium | reverse complement strand
TGGGGGGACGGATCATTGGTCGCATTGTTAGCCGTCGCTCCAAGTATATATAACCGGCCCTCTCCGCTCACATGTGCAACAAAAGATAATAATCGGTGTAACTGCCTGACAACCCGGCTTCAGCAAAGGGATCGAAAGCCCGGCAGTCAAAGGTTCCAAAACTCTTTCTGAAGCGGGCCATCACTTCTCCGGCCGAAGAAACAATATAAAATTCTGCTTCGACAGGAAGTATATAAGCATTGAAAGATTTGGAGCAGCCGTCACTGTGCCAGGTGCGGACATTGACTTGAATGCGGTGGCCGGCATCCTGCGTCTGCATGAGCTGATTTTGATAAAAAAAGGGGAAGAATTCTGCTCAGCAGAAACTCTTCCCCCCTTGAATCAGTTTTTTGATGCGGAATCCAAACTGTTCAATCTAAATCTACAATAGTCCAAGGCTGCATGACGTGGGCGGATGGATCATTGGTTGAATCATTGGCTGAAGCACCGATAAGAAACAAGTCTCCACTACTGGAACCGGTTGAACGTGAAATAAATACATAATGGTTGCTGTAGAGTTCCCCGGTTAATCCAGCCTCTGCAAAAGGATTAAATGCCTGAAAATCCCACCCGGTGATTGTTTTTTGGAATGGCGTTCCCACAATTGTCCCATTTGAATTCACAATAGACACATCTACGGTTATGGAGTTTAATTGCGCATTGAAAAAAGCAACGGAAGACCTTTGCTCAGCATCCTGCGAAAGGTTCAATAATACGCCGTCCGTCACAATCGAATCTATAAATAATCCGCTGTTCCAATTGATTCCTTTGAATGATTTGGCGTATCCATTAGTATGCCAGGTCCGAACGTTAACCTGAATATCATGGTTAATGTCTTGACCCGAGATCATCAAGGCACCGATTTTATTGAAATAATCATAGGTTGTGTCAATGCCCCCCAAATAATCCAGGATATTTGCCGCTTTAAATGTCTCAAACCGATCCAGAGTCACGCCTAAATCAACAGTCCGGTAGAGGCCGGCCCCATAAAAAAATTGGGCCTCCAATTCCGTTCCGTCATCATGGGCCACAACCTGGACTTCCGTCTGCCAGATTCCGCCTCCTGTGGCACTTGCCCAAATCGCTTCGGGAATAATCTTAACATGTTCGGGCCCATCCTGATTCTGAGCGGATAAAAAAACCGCCGAAACCAATACGGCCATACCGATTACAAAAACTCTTTTAAACATTCTTCCTCCTTAATTTAATATAGTTTTAAGTTATAAAAAATAGTCCGAAAACTTTGCCCTAAGCGAAGCGATAGGCTCACTGTGAGAGCCATTATACCGTTCAGAATGACAGAATAATGGTTTTGGCAGGCCCAGTTCCATAGATAAGGCTGCTTCAGGCTCATTTAGGGTTTCACTACATATTCTTTTCTTCCCCAAATTTATTACCATACAAAATCATTATATAGAAATTTATCCATTATTTAAACATTTTATAACCTGAATTATTCATAAAAAAATTGCGATGTTTTTGCACATTCTTTTTTATCAGCGATTAACATGATTTGTATTAAAAATTTAAAGGGAACGTTTTTCATTTGCACATTTATATTCTAATCGCCATTTTTTTACCCTTCAGGCAGAGATTGCCGCAGATGCAAGGCGCAGGGCTTGAAGTTGCAGTCCTTCACCGCAAATGCCATGCACCAAAGCAGATTCGGTTAGATTCAAAGATCTGAGTGCACAGCCTAAAGGCCTTCATCCTCAGGAGTGCGGCCATAAGCACATTACAGAAAATAATTGCAAAATTTTGTGATATCTTATATTTTTACTATGTTTAACATGATTCGTTTAGTATCAAAGAAATTCACCGAGGGAGGCACTTTTAAAATGAAACATTTCTTCAAATCCATTGCAGCCGCAGTACTGGTCATTCCATTACTTGGATTGATCCTACCCGCCGCGCAGGATAATCCCGCGGAAGGCTACCATGATTACCAATCCTTGTCAGAGAAATTGGAACAAATCGCGGCGATGAATTCTTCAATAACCGAACTCAAATCGATCGGAAAGTCAGCCGCAGGCAGAGATCTCTGGATGCTGCAATTATCCGCCAAAGGCGGCGCAATCGACAAACAGGCACTTCTCATTGCCGGAAATCTGGAGGGCGACCATGTCATCGGCAGTGAAGTTGCTATGGGCATCGCTGAATACTTGGTACAGAACTATGGGAAAAATGAAGATGTCACATCGATCCTGGACCGCCGGACCTTTTATATTATTCCCCGCCTGAATCCTGATGGCGCGGAAGCCTTTTTCGCAGATATATTGCACGAGCGCACAGGAAATCTCAATCCCCGTGACGAAGATTATGACTGGCAGACGGATGAAGACGGGCCGGAAGATTTAAACGGTGATGGATTCATCACTCTGATGCGGGTTAAGGATAAGAATGGCGGCTGGGTGGCGGATAAAGATGATCCCCGGCTTATGAAGAAAAAGGAAGAGGGAACGCCGCTGGATCAATTATATACAATCTATCCCGAAGGCCGAGATGATGATGGAGACGGCTTATATAATGAAGACGGTCCCGGCGGATTCAATATCAACCGGAACTTCCCGCACAATTTCGGCTATAAAGCCAAGGGTTTTAAAGTATACCCCGCGTCAGAAAATGAAACCAAAGCTCTCATAGATTTTATAACCCGGTATAACCCTGAATATGAAACCCAGCCGCACAAAAATATTTGCGGTATTTTGCTGTTTTCCAAATATGACAATCTGGCCGCAGGAACCGGAATCGAATGCGGAACGCCTGATTTTCCTGAAGTTCCGGAAAAATACCAGGCATCTCCTGCCGCCGGAGGCCGCGTCATGTTCATGTTCGGCCGCAGAGGCGGAGATGATGAAGGTCCCCAGCGGCCGCCGACCGATCCGCAGCCCAAAAAGACCAATCCCCAAGATGAGTATATTTTTACAAGCCTAAGTGAAAAATATAAGGAAATAACCGGTATTAAAAGTGCGGAATCGGAAAAACCCAGCGGTTCAATGCTGGAATGGGGTTATTTTCAATATGGAGTGCCCACCTTTAGTGCCAATCTATGGTCTTTGCGTCAAGCTGCACCGGAAAAGCCGGGGCGCGGCGATAGTAATGATAAACCCAGCAGCGTTGAAGCCCAGGCGCCTTCTCAAATGAATCCCCGCACGGCTATGATGCAGCGCATGATGGGGCGAACCTCCGGCGGAGGGGGTCAATCCGAATCATCGGATACGGATAAAAAGTGGCTGCAGTGGATTGACAAGCAAAACGGCGGAAAAGGATTTATCAATTGGACGCCATTCCATCATCCTCAACTGGGTGAAGTTGAAATCGGAGGATTCCGGCCTTATCTGCGGACGAATCCGGCGGCGGAAATGATTCCTGATTTGACCCAATCCCATGCTGAATTTGCCTTGCATCTGGCATCCCAATTCGCAGAGATTGAAATGACGGAACCTGAAGTGGAAAAATTATCCTCCAGCCTTTACCGAATTAAAGTAAAACTCCAAAACAACGGGGAACTGCCCTATGCCACGTCAATGGGCACCCGGACCCGAAATCTTAATCCGATTATGCTCCAGCTTGAATTTGAAGATGATGACAACATGGAGCTTTTCGGCGGCAGCAAACGGAATGAACTTAGCGCTCTGGGGGCTGGGCAAGAAAAAGAGTATGAATGGACGGTTATTTCGCCTTCGGGTAAAGAAATCGTTGTGTCTTTGTTCGCCCGCAATGGCGGCGGCAGAACCGAAAAATCAGTCGTTCTTAAATAACCAAGGCAAAGGAGAATATAATTATGACACATCAGAATAATATAAAACACAAATTAGCATTTCTTCCCCTGCTGGCTGTATTGGCGGGAATTTTTTTTGTTTTTTTTTCCGGGGCCCAGGGTTTTTTTCCCCCGGAATGGAAAAACCCGAAAAATGGTTTAAATTTTAAATTCTATTTTTATTTG
>CAYRTV010000299.1:0-4019 GCA_964427225.1 uncultured Eubacteriales bacterium | reverse complement strand
TAGTTACAAAACATTTAGAGGGAGAATAAAATGATTGATAATACAAAAGAAAAAGAATCTCAGGGACAAAAAACCGAATCGGAAGCAAAACAGAAAGGGAATGACGCAGAAAAAGCGAAGTCTAGCAAGAAAAAATTGGATGATTTTGGTGATCAGATGGAAAGGTTTGCATCAAAAACAGCGGATTCAATCCGGAAGCTCGTTGAAAAAACGTTATCATCACGGAATACGGTTCTCACTATCCGTGTTAATGATGAAAGTAATGAAAAAATCAGCCGTCTTGTAGAAGCCGGTTTATTCAGCAGTCGCTCAGAGAGCGCAGCCTTTCTCATTCAAGCTGGAATAAAATCCCAGAAACGCCTTTTTGACAAAATTGAAAATAAAATTCTTCAGATGGAAAAAATCAAAAGCGAGCTTATACAGATTGTCGAAGATGAAATAAGCAGTGAATCAGAATAAATTTTTACTCTTCGGTCTTTTCTTCTATTTCCGCTTCTTCGGCTTCAATTTCCAAACTTTTTGTCCGGGCGGCATCTTTGATACTGCTGATTCCGGCCACCAAAGCAATGAGTCCGCCGAAAAAGAGGATAGGAGGAATACAACCGAATACCAAATTCAGAAACTCTTGGGTCCAAACAAAGATAACCAAAATAACACCGCCTGCCATTGCAACAAGCCCTAATAAGATTGCCAGGAATTTTCCCATGAAATATCCTCCCTAATTATTCATATTTATATTCAGTCAAATTCTCGAAAATTATATCAAATGAAATGACAAAATACAAAAGAAAAACATTTCGGCGGACCGGCTGAATCCGTAAAATGAATTGCCAACGCTGCTGTGCTCAGAATGATACTGTTTTGCCATTGACTCCAACTCATGTGTATAATACATCCGTATCCATAAAAATGACCCCAGATGTCATCCTAAGGGAGGAAAAAAATGACAAAAAAAAATTTACTCACCACTGTCCTGATGGCGGCTTTTTGTTTTCCATCTCTTATGCCCGCTCAAAACGTCGATATAGGAGGGATTATCGCTGCACCGGGGGAAGTCCAATCCGGACATATACAAATCGAAAATGAAGAGGGAATTGATCTTTTCATTCCGGTAACGGTCATTAACGGCCGCAGTCAGGGAAAAACCTTAGCGCTGGTCGCCGGTGTGCATGGATATGAATATCCTCCGATTCTTTCTTTATACCGGATAAAGAATATGATTGATCCGGATGAATTAACCGGAGCGCTGGTTCTGGTACATATTGCCAATCTGCCTGGTTTTCAAAAGCGCACTATCTATTATAATCCGCATGATTGGAAAAATTTGAACCGGGTTTTCCCTGGAGATCCCAAGGGAACCCAGTCTGAACGTATTGCTCATGTCCTGGTCGAAGAAGTGATAAAAAAAAGCGATGCTTTGATTGATCTTCATTGCGGGGATGGAAATGAGGCGCTCATACCTTATTGTTATTGGATGGTCGGAAAAGATGAAGATATCAACGAAACTTCGAAAGCCATGGTCAAGGCATTCGGCATCAGGCATATCATTATTGACAATACCCGAACCCAGAATATCAATGACTCCCGTTATCTGGGAAATACGGCTGTCCTCCGTTCCTGTCCCGCAATCACCACGGAGTCCGGCTATTTGGGAAAGACAGATGAAGAGTCCATAGCCAGGAATGTGGAGGGCATACTAAGCGTAATGCGTTACTTCGATATGATTCCGGGAGAGCCGGAGTTTGTTCCCGATCCGGTATGGATTGATGAGTATGAAGTGATTTACTCGGAATTTGATGGTTTGTTTTATCCTTTAACAGAAATGGGATACTATGCCCGGAAAGGCGAAAAGATTGGATACATCACCGACTATCTGGGAAATGTCGCAGAAGAATTCTTCGCCCCGTTCACAGGTATGATTTTATATGTCATCAATACTCCGCCCGCCAATAAAGGTGAACCGGTTTATGAAATCGGGAGAATTCAGGAAAAAAAATGATCTCCGGAACCATTAAGGGGATCATATTTGATTTGGACGGGACCATTGTGGATGTCCCTTATGATTGGGATTTGATTAAATCCGAATTGCAGACCGGAGGCAAACCGATATTATCCTATCTGGAACAACTGCAGGAACCGGAAAAAACCAGAAAACGCCGCTTATTAGAAGAATATGAGCTGAACGCCACCAGAAAGGCGGTATTAAAGGCAGGGATGAAAGATTTTCTCGCTATGCTTGACCTGAGAGGGATTCCCCGTGCGTTGGTCACTAATAATTCCCAAAAAAATACGGATTATTTGCTGGATAAGTTTTCTTTACGGTTTGATGTTGTCATTTCCCGGGAAAGCGGAATGTGGAAACCTTCCGCTGCCCCCATTCGAGCGGCGGCGGCGGCCTTGGGGGTAAAGCCCAGCCGATGCTGTGTGATAGGGGATTCACCTTTTGATATCAGGGCGGCGGAAGAGGCAGGTATCACAAACATTTATATTATTAACGCCGATTTGGATCGTTTTCCGCCTGGAAAAGCTGAGATCTTCGAAACTGTGGCCCAGCTTGAGGAAGCCGTGTCTCCTTTTCTATACCGCAAAACGTAAAACGCAAAACACCTAAAATCCTGAATTGAAATGAATGATAAATGGCAAATAGATGGATTGCGTTAGACGGAGCAGAAGGGCTTGGGATCTTTCGCCTCGCTCAGGGATGACAGCTCAGCTGTTAGATTTGAAAGTCTAATCCTCCGTATGCTTACGGTGGGCGCAGCGGATTCCCCGTGGATTAAAGCATTTATTGCAGGAAATACATCCTGATCGCCGGATTTCTCCTGCTTCAAGACGGCGTAAGAAATGAGGATCATAAATAAATGGGCGGCACATGGAAATAAGGTCGGATTTTTCGGTTTCAATGATGGATGTCATGACGGAGAGAGACCTGATCCCGCCAAGCCCCATGACCGGAATGGATACGGCATTTTTAATCCGGGCGGCGTTTTCAACGAAGCAGCCTTCCTGTCGCGGTTTGAAAGGGCCTTCTTGCACCGATCCCTTTCCGGCTTCACTCATTCCTCCGCTGACCTCAATAGCCATGACCCCGTCTTTTTCTAATACTGAAGCGATCGCTGCACTTTCTTCCGGCTGCAGCCCTTTTTCCATAAAATCGGTAGAATTTAGTTTTACCGCTATCGGAAAACGGCTCCCCAGCGTTGCTTTCATCCCGCGGAGAATCTCCTTCACAATCCGTAAACGGTTGGCCAAGGAACCTCCCCAGCGGTCTTTCCTGCGGTTGGTATAAGGGGATATAAAGCTGGAGAGCAGATATCCGTGTGCCATATGCAGCTGAATGCCGTCAAACCCGGCTTTTTGCGCCCGAATCCCGGCATGAATAAAATGCTGGATCATATCCTGTATATCACAATCCGTCATTTCACGCGGAGTCACTTTAAATACGGGATCATAAACCGGAGAAGGAGCGAGAGGTTCACATCCGCATAATTTGGGTTTGGTCTGACGGCCTGCATGGGAGATTTGAAGAAAAACCCGGGAAGAAAAGGCATGGACGGCCTCAGCGATTCGGCTCAATCCTGAGATATACAGATCATCACTGACGCCTAATTGAAAAAGACTTGCTTGCCCGGAGGGGTGCACATATGCGTGTCCGGTTATGATCAGCCCTATTTCCCCGTAGGCTAATTCCCTGAATAAATCAACCTGGCGCGAGGTGACAAAACCTTCCTTGTCCGCCATAAAGTCATGGGTGGCTGACCGGACAAAGCGGTTGTTTAAGGTTAATGAAGGAAAAAATACGGGATTAAATAAACAATTTTTATCATGCATACTCGGAATTATAACAAAAAGAGGCCGGTGGTTCATTTGGTAACTTCAAAGAGCTTTGCTTGATTTAAGCGGCCATATCCGGGAAAATAATAACTTAACCTGAATTATTCACGGGTCGAGATTGCTGCAGATGCGGTGAGATTCGGCCCGTCCGCAGGAGAAAAAAATTACGATTTAAAGAAAAATAC
>CAYRTV010000298.1:0-4032 GCA_964427225.1 uncultured Eubacteriales bacterium | reverse complement strand
CAATAAATGAACGTATTGTCGTCGTCTGCGGCAATCTCGGCCCGTGAATAATCCAAGCTAAATAACTTCACACCAATTAAATGACCGCAACTTGATGATTAATACGATTTGGAGCTTAATAGGTTCACACTCAGGAAACGTGAGCCGGATTAATATTCATCCCAGGCTTTAACAGCCAGATCGTTGATGTCCATGCGGGATATCCCGTCAATAAATCTCTCGGCAAACTGCAGATTGGTGATTAAAGGAATATTAAAGTCAACGGCGGCGCGGCGGACCATATAATCTTCCGCAAGATGCTGCGCCTGGGCGCTGCGGGGAATATTGATAATCAAATCCAGTTTTCTCTCTTTGATAAAATGAAGCACCACGGGAGATCGTTTTTCCGAGGGCCAGTGAAGCACTTGGGTCGAAATGCCGTGATAGGCAAGAAAATCAGCGGTTCCGGGGGTGGCAAAAAGCACGAATCCCATTTCTTTCAGCCGCCTGGCATCGGGAAGAAACGCGGCTTTGCTTTCAAACGGCCCAGTGGAGAGCAAAATCTTTTTTTCGGGAAACCGGTATCCCACAGACAAGAGCGCCTTAAGGAAAGCTTCTTCGAAGCTGTCCCCAAGACAGGCGACTTCACCGGTGGAAGCCATCTCAACATTCAAGACCGGATCCGCCCCCTTGATCCGGGTGAAGGAAAACTGTGGAGCCTTCACACCAACATACTCCAGTTCAAAACAGGATTTATCTATCGGGGGCAAATTTTCTCCCATTATAATCCGCGTGGCAAGATCGATAAAATTCAATTTGAATATTTTTGAAACAAAGGGAAAAGACCGGGAGGCCCTTAAATTGCATTCGATAACTTTAACCGCATTATCTTTGGCAATGAATTGAATATTAAAGGGGCCATGGATATTGAGAGCGCTGACAATTTTCCGGGTGATTTTTTTCATCCGGCGGGTTGTTTCCAGATATGTTCTCTGAGGCGGCAGCACCATAGTGGCATCTCCGCTGTGAACACCCGCATTTTCAACGTGCTCGCAAATAGCATAAACAAACAGCTCTCCGTTTTTAGCCACTCCATCCAACTCAATTTCTTTGGCATTTTCAATGAACTTGCTTATGACCACTGGATGTTCGGGGCTGACTTCGGAAGCCTTGTGCAGATACTCAGTCAGTTCATGTTCATTCAAAGCCACCGACATCGCAGCGCCGCTTAAAACATAGCTGGGCCGTATCAGCACCGGGTATCCCACCCTGCCGGCAAAATCCTCAGCATCATTGATTTCGGTTAGTTCCTTCCACTGGGGCTGGTCCACTCCCATTTCGTCCAAAAGGGCGGAAAATTTGTGCCGGTTTTCCGCTTGATCAATATGGTCCGGGTCTGTTCCCAGTACATTCAAGCCGTACGCACGGCATTTCACCGCCAGGTTATTGGGGATTTGTCCGCCCATGGATATGATCAGTCCTCGGGGAAGCTCCTTTTCATAGATATCGGCAACCGCCTCAAAGCTGAGTTCATCGAAATACAGGCGGTCACAAAGATCATAATCCGTACTCACCGTTTCCGGGTTATAGTTGACCATGACGGTCTGGAATCCCATCCGGCGCAGCGTCTGAACCGTATTGACACAGCACCAATCAAATTCCACCGAAGAACCAATGCGGTAAGAACCTGAACCGAGCACAATGACCCCATCGGAAGAAGAAAACGAAACGTCATTCTCGCTGCCGTTGTATGTCAAATAAAGGTAATTGGTTTGGGCCGGAAATTCAGCAGCCAGGGTATCAATTTGTTTGACACATGGATAAATCCGGTATTGTCTGCGCATCTCCCTGATATCCAACTCTTCCCTTCCCAGAAAAACCGCAATCTGTTTATCCGAGAATCCCAATTTTTTTGCTCTCAGCAAGACATCGCGGTTCAATGCAGATCCTGATTTTTCCAATTCCTGCTTCATGACAACGATACGGCAGATTTTGTGAATAAACCAGGGGTCGACACCGGTCAGTTCATGGATTCGCTTCACCGGCATTGTCTCAACCGCTTGAGCCACGGCAAACACCCTTTTATCGGTCGGCTGGCTCAATTCCGCCTCCAAATCATCGAAGTGAATATCATTTCCAACCAGGCCGTATACACCGACCTGAAGCATTCTCAATGCTTTCTGCAGGGCCTCCTCAAATGCCCTTCCTATAGACATCACTTCGCCGACACTCTTCATTTCGCTTCCGATTTTATTTGAAGCACGCCGGAATTTAGTGAGGTCCCAGCGCGGGATTTTTATCACCACATAATCAAGAGCAGGCTCGAAACAGGCTTTGGTTGACCCGGTCACACTGTTGGGAAGTTCAGTCAGCAGGCGGCCCAAAGCCAGCTTCGCCGCTACTGCAGCTAAGGGATAACCGGTTGCTTTTGAAGCTAAAGCGCTGGAACGGGATAATCTTGGATTGACCTCAATCACCCGGTAATCATCGCTGTGCTCATCCAATGCGAATTGTATATTGCATTCCCCTACAATTCCCAAATGCCGAATCAC
The DNA here is from genome assembly GCA_964427225.1 of uncultured Eubacteriales bacterium. Lineage (GTDB taxonomy): Bacteria > Acidobacteriota > Aminicenantia > Aminicenantales > Aminicenantaceae > CAYRTV01. The sequence continues at coordinate 1,501 of CAYRTV010000298.1, read as the reverse complement.
ACGGATGGAGATTTCTCTCAATTTATGGTACTCACGGTCATCCAGGGTTTGGGAGGGAGCCACCACAATGCTTTCTCCGGTATGGATCCCAAGAGGATCAAAATTTTCCATATTACAAACGGTTACGCAATTATCCGCCTTATCCCTGACAACTTCGTATTCAATTTCCTTCCATCCCTGCAGGTATTCCTCAACCAGGATTTGGCTGGTAAAAGAAAGTGCTTTTTCCACTTTACTCTGCAGTTCTTCCCGGCTGAATGCCAGTCCGGAACCCAGCCCCCCTAAGGCATAGGCTACTCTGAGCATCACTGGAAATCCTATCCCGTCCGCCGCCCTGACAGCTTCATCCATGCTTTTAACCGCAGTACTCTGAGGAATCTTGATTCCGATCTCTCTTAAACGCTTGGTAAAGCTCTGCCGGTCCTCACAGTCCATTATGGAAGCGACCGGTGTTCCCAAAACCTTTACACCATGCTGAGATAGAACCCCGTTCTGATGCAGGCGGACCCCGCAATTAAGCGCAGTTTGGCCTCCAAAACCCAACAGAATCCCGTCCGGCTTTTCCAGATCAATGACTTTTTCTACAAAAGCATCTTTTAGAGGGATAAAATAGATTTTATCCGCCAGCGATTCCGAGGTTTGAATGGTGGCAATATTGGGATTGATCAAAACCACCCTGAGCCCCTCTTCTTTAAGCGCTTTAATCGCTTGGCTGCCGGAGTAGTCAAATTCTCCCGCCTGTCCGATTCTCAAAGCTCCGCTTCCCAGCAGGATCACTGTTTTCATGTCTTCAGCAGCTCCAAAAATGCATCAAACAGGAATTCCGTATCAACTGGTCCGGGATTATGTTCGGGATGGAATTGGACCGAAAAAAACGGGCGGGAAACATGGCGGATACCCTCATTCGTCCCGTCATTGAGATTAACAAACCAAGGCTCCCAATCTTTCGGCAAAGAAGAAGGTTCTACAGCGAAACCATGGTTTTGTGAGGTAATAAAACAAGAGCCGGTTTTCACATTAACGCACGGCTGATTTTGACTGCGGTGGCCGAATTTCATTTTAAACGTATTCGCTCCTGCGGCCAGGGCCAATATTTGATTTCCCATACAAATGCCGAAAACAGGCAGGTTTAGGGCTAGGGCCTTTTTTACATTGGTGACGGCTGTTTGATTCATTTTCGGGTCGCCCGGCCCATTGGAAATCACAATTCCGTTAATATCCATATCTAAAAAATCATAATTCCACGGTACCCGGATAACCCGGCAGCCGCGTTTCAGCAGGCAGCGGATAATATTATACTTGACGCCGCAGTCAAGAACCGCAATAGCCGGGTTTCCCGCAGGATTAATGATTTGCGGCTCCGGGACGGTTACTTTTTCCACTAATATATCCTGGTCCGGATCATAAAAAGGGATATCCTTATCCAAAACCAGCTTGCCCAGCATGGTGCCCTGATCACGCAGATGCTTTGTCAGTGCCCGGGTATCAATTCCCTGCAGGG
>CAYRTV010000297.1:0-4107 GCA_964427225.1 uncultured Eubacteriales bacterium | reverse complement strand
AGATACAGAATTTTGAAATTTTTAAAGATCCCCGTTGGGGTACCATTTCGAATTCGGATTTGAAAGAACAATTTGATTTGCAGGTCAAAGCCGGTCAAAAATTCACCCTCAGCCATGATTTAATCAAAAAAGTACGGGATATCCGTGAACAGGTGAAGGGCATTTCCTCCCGGGCGGTTAAAGCCGGATATGACAATTCCGTTAAAAAAGCGGCGGATGCGCTGGGAGAAAAACTGACTTCACTGGAACAAGACTTGATACAGACAAAAAACGAGAGCAGCCAGGACCCGATTAATTATGAGGTTAAACTGGATAATCAGCTAGCCTATCTTTACTCTGCGGTCCATGCCCAGGACTCAAAACCAACGGAAGCCGTTTACCAAAGATTTAAGGATCTGGCTCAACAGTTATCCGCAGCGGATAAGACATACAACGAATTGATAGAGAATGACGTAGCGGCATTCGAAAAACTTCTGGAGAAAAATGACATCCCCCGTATAATCATCAAATAGCCGCTGACCCACCCTTTACAAAACCGGGATGGAGTATTATTATGTTACTGATAATGATTTTCATTATCAGTAAATTTCTGTTTGTATCCAATACAGGAGCCTGTTTTGAAAAGGAATGGTATAAATGGCTGTTTTCTTAGATGAGGAAAAATGCACCGGCTGCGGCATCTGCGTATCCAATTGCCGGGTGCAGGCGATAACCATTGAAGATGACCTCGCTGTCATCGACCAAGAGAAGTGTACGGAATGCCTTCGCTGCATGGATGAATGCCCGGCGGAAGCCTTTTACCAAGTTTTGGATGAAACAACTCCGGTTCCGCGCCGGGATAAACCTCCCGCCGTTCAAAACGGCACGCATTCCCCTCCTCACGCTCGTCAGTCAGGAGATAAGATTCAACGGGCCCTTTCTCTTGGGGAGAGTATCGTCAGAGGCATCTCTTCGGTTGTGCAATATTTCAGCCGGAATGATACGCCTCCCAGCCGCAGAGGAACCGGTATAGGCAGAAGAGAAAAGGGAAGAGGCCGGGGCATTCAAAGACGCCGCCGCGGCGGAAGAAAATAAAGTTATCGCTTCAGCTCTCCCGCAGCCCAGAGCAGGCCTCGCTGAACAATAGTGCGGGCTTCGGGCACGTTAAAATCCGAAGCCACATGACCTAATGAGGTGTAAAACACCCGGCCCTTGCCGTAGACTTTGGTCCACACTACCGGCATAACCACCCCATCAATCCAGGGCGCGTATTCGCCGGAAAAGGTGGTGGTGGCCAGAACTTCATTGGCCGGGTCCACATGCATATAATACTGCTCGGAATTCAGGTTAAAATCTTTAATTCCCCGGGTGATGAAATGATCGTGATCGGAAATGTTTACTTCATAAGGAATCACGCCCCCCGGATGGGCCACCCACTGGCCGCCCACCATAAACTGATACTCGGTATTGCTGCGGAAGGAATCCGCCAGGCCGCCGTGCCAGCCGGCCAAAGGAACACCGCCTTTGACCGCTTCCAAGAGACCTTTTTCCTGTTCCGGGGTAATGGATGCCATGGTGTAGACCTGAACAATCAGATTCAAGGACTGCATCAGCTCTTTATCCAGATACGAATCGAGAGTATGTGAAATAATCACCTCAAAACCCTGTTTTTCAAGCCAGGGAGCAAAAATATCCACCGTCTGCTTTGGCTCATGCCCTTCCCATCCGCCCCAGACAAAGAGCGCTTTTTTCTTATCCTGGCCGCGGGCTTGAGAAACTATACCCAGGGACAAGAAAGTTATAATCAAACCGAGTCCTATAAGTAATCTTTTTGATCGCAGGTATTTATCCGTTGACATGACGCCTCCTCCCCTATATATCCCTCTACCCTCTTTACTCTTTATTTTTCAATAAGATAACTTTTCACTTTTCTCGTTTCACTTTTTACTAGTCATCATTCCAAATCCCGTATCCATATATTCCGGAACCTCACTGGATTGCTGTGGTCCTGCAAGGATATAGGCAGCCGGTCCGGATGTTCACTGTAAGGGGGCCGTTTTTTCCATTCTGTGGGGCCGGTCAGCTGCACGTGATCCTGCACCAAGACCCCGTTGTGAAAAACCGTAAAAATGGCTTTCTGCAGCAACTCTCCGTCCTCACCGAATCTGGGACGGCAAAAGATAATATCAAAAGACTGCCATTCGCCGGGAGCACGGCAGGCATTGACCAGCGGCGGATACTGACCGTAAACCGAAGCAGCCATACCGTCGGCATAGGTGGTGTTGTCATAGTTATCCAGCACCTGGATTTCATATTTGCCCATAAGAAAGACACCGCTGTTGCCGCGGTCCTGTCCTTTTCCTTCCGCCGGAATCGGCGCCATCCATTCCACATGCAGCTGCCCGTCTCCATATCCCTTTTTGGTCTGAATGGAACCGATTTTGGGTTTCACTTCCATATAACCGTTTTCTACTATCCATTCTGCGGGCCCGCCTTTGCCGCTTTCCCAAGCGGACAAACCGGTCCCTTCAAAAAGAATGTCCGCGTCGGACGGAGGCAAAACTTGTCCTGGATAAGGGCCTGGATCCACGACCGGCGGCAACGGACGCTCAGGATCATGGATCTCCCATTTATCCATAGCGGTTAATTCATCCTCTTCGTGGACTTTGCGGTTTCCGCTTTCTTCTGCACAGCCGCAGATGCTTATGAGCAGGCCCATCACAGCTACAACCATTACGACACATCTCAATCTCTGCATATTCGCTTCCTTCTTTCAATCTCGCCTCATGCAGGCGCACGGCAAAATTCCCGCCGCTCTGCCCGAGGAATGACATGCGGGATCTGCAGGCTATAATGACCATCCCGGACGATACATGGTGTGGAGAAATTGATTGGCCCCGGGAAGATTGGTGAATTCCATCTTCTCACCATCCCATTGCAGAACGGCTTTGCTCTCCTGCACTCTAACGGCTGCGTTAGCCAGCAGCATAACTTCCGTCAGCGGGCCTGAATAAGAAAAGTCGGTGGTAGATTTATTGCCGGCCTTGATAGCGGCCACCCATTCTTCATGGATACCGGGCGAACGAGGGATGGTTTTTTCCGGCAGGCCGTATGTCCGCATATAAGATTCCGGAAGCAGGCGGGGGTGATTGCCGTAGGTACTGCACATCAATTTGGCTTTATCTCCGACAAACAGCACACCGCCGCCGCTGTCTCCCATCATGCGGCCCTTTTCAAGCTCAGGCGGACGAGGAGGCATCAATCCGCCGTCATACCAGGTCAATTTAACCGGAGGCATCCCTTCCCTCTCCGGAAACTCATATGTAACCATTTCGGCCCGGGGATACATATCATCGGTAAACGGTGTGGAGCTGGCCTGCACCGTATCGGGGTGACCCAATTTTAAAGCCCAAAAAGGGTGATCTAAAATATGGGCGCCCATATCGCCGAGAGCCCCGGTTCCGAAATCCCAGTAACCCCGCCAGGAAAAGGGATGATAGGCCGGATGATACGGCCGGTAAGACGCCGGTCCCAGCCAGGCATTCCAATTCAATGTGGATGGGACCGAGGGAATTTCATCCGGTGCATCCTCACCCTGCAGCCAAATCGGCCGGTTGGTCCAGGCATGAACTTCCCGAACATCCCCGATAGCCCCCTGCCAGATCCACTCACATATCAAGCGGCCTCCTTCGCCGGCATGACCTTGATTGCCCATCTGGGTGACCAAGTTCATTTTTTTTGCCGTTTCCGCCAGAATGCGTGCTTCCTTAATGGAGTGGGTCAGGGGTTTCTGCACGAACACATGCTTGCCCCGCTGCATGGCATTCATGGCCGCGACAGCATGGGTATGGTCCGGCGTGCTGATGGTCACCGCATCAATTTCGGGATGATTATCCAGCATGGTTCGAAAATCCTGATATTTAGCGGCCTTCTCATACATTGTTTTTTGTTCCGGTGTATTCCGTTCCGAATGCAGAAATTCCATCATCTGGATATCGTCTACATCACATAAAGCAACCATGTTTTCCGTCGAAACGCTGCGTATATCGGATGAGCCCTTGCCGCCGACACCGATGGAGGCGATATTCAATGTATCGCTGGGAGGCGTGACACCCCTGCCGCCGATAA
>CAYRTV010000296.1:0-4108 GCA_964427225.1 uncultured Eubacteriales bacterium | reverse complement strand
AGTCAGAAGGGATGCAACATCTACTGATCTAAACATCAATAATAATGAATCCCATCACAATAATTATGATGATGGAAATGATATTTTTACTTCGGCCATTTATATATCAGGCGGGCCAAATAAGGTTTTAGACCCTCAAATATATAACAATTATACTCATGATAATCTTGGTGACGGTATTAGAGTTTCAGGATGTTTAAACGGTGATGTTTATGGGAATATAAGTATACATGACGGCCATTCGAATACTTACACGTCTTCAGCATGGATGATAGGGGGAGCATCTAAAAATGTGCATTTTTATAATAATTATGCTTTAGATCCCGGTGGAGAGGGAATGTTTATCGGTCAAAGCTCCCAAGCTGAAGGCGGACATAAATTCTACTATAATATTATTGATTCTCCAGGCGATTGCGGGATTACCATCGCACGGTATGATGATAATTGTGAAATATATAATAATACATTTTATAAATGCACAGCTTATGCAGTTAGGCTTGGGAGTGATACCAAGGTAACAGGAACTATTGTTAAAAACAATATCGCCGATCAACAAAGGGATTACAATGTCAGTTTGGAAAACTCCGCAACCGCAGCCATCGACTATAATTGCTGGGATGAAAATTACGGTTTCTATGAAAATGGCTCCGTGCGCAGTTTATCTCAGTGGCAAGCTCGAGGCTATGATGTAAATAGTTTATATCAAGATCCCGCTTTGAACAATCCAACCAATTATGATTTCACTCTCAATAATAATTCTTCCTGCATAAACGCAGGCACTGACGTCGGCCTCTCCCAAGACTATCAAGGCACGTCCGTTCCTCAAGGCTATTATCCCGAAATGGGAGCCTATGAATATACCGGATCAAATCCCTTGTCCACCGCTCTCGATGCCTCACCCTTATCAGGATGGGCTCCCCTGACTGTGAACTTTGACGGCTCTGCTTCCGGCGGAACTTCCCCATACTCTTATTCCTGGAAATTTGGCGACGGCAGCTCATCTTTAAAACAAAATCCCGAACACACTTATTCTGAATCGGGCAGTTATACCGTGACCCTCACCGTTACTGATGATATGAATAATCAAGACTCTGATTCCATCATCATCAATGTTTCTTCCTCTTCCGAGGAATTTACCCTCAATCTTTCCTCCCGGACAGGGACTCCTGCCCCTGCCGCAGGCGGCGCCACCGATCCTCAATCAGGAAGTTATTCCTACACCAGCGGCAGTGATGTCCAAGTGACAGCTTCTACCTATAAAGATTACAGATTCTCCTCTTGGAACGGGGATGTGAACAGTTTCAACAAAATACTCTCTTTCAGCATGGACAGCAATATGTCTCTTACCGCTAATTTCTGCACTAAAGCCGGCGATGTCAATGGAGACTTGAATGTAAGTCCGGCCGACGCCCAAACCGTTTTTGACATCTATCTGGGAAAAATATCGAATCCCACCCACTGTCAGAAAGAAAACGGCGATGTAAACTGCGACGGAACCCGAACAGATCCATTGCTGTCTCCTTCGGATGCACAGGCCATATTTGAAAAGTATTTGGGAATAAATAATCTTCCCTGTGATTGTTCAGGGAATTCAAGAAAAACATCCTCAACTCTTGAGGTTAGGAATGGAAATCTCCAAGGTATCAATCTGTTTATCAATGATTTTTACGCGGAAGAGGGAGAAAATATCATCGTCCCGGTTATTATTGACAACTCATATAGTATAGATTCATTTGGATTTGACATCCATTTTCCCAGCGAATCCCTTGAATTTCTGGGGACGGCCAGGAGCGGAATGCTGAAAGATTTTCAGCAGGCAGATGGGTATGAGCTTCGAAGCGGAACGATCCGGATCGGAGGGTACTCCACTATTCCGGTCACAAGCCAGTCTTCCGGCGATTTGATCTCTTTAATTTTCAAAGTTAAAAAGGAAATAAAAGAACCACAGGATTTCTTCATCACCAACGGAGTGGATGACTTCAAAAATGTGAACACTCATTCCGGCAGGTTTCTCAAAGACGGTAAACTCAACAAAAAATAAAGACAAAAAAATGATTCAAAAAAAACAAAAAACAACCGTAAGTCTATTCATTGTTTTCATTCTTATGGCCGCGTTTCAGGCCCAATGCAAAAAATCACCCACCAGCCCGGATGTTGAGGAATACACCAAGCCTGTCATTTGGATGGATACATTCGAATTATCATTTTCAGCCAAAGAAAAGGGCGACAATCCCTCGTCCCAATCCATCTCAGTGAGAAATACGGGCCAAAAAACTCTAGATTACACAATATCCGATGATGCCGAATGGCTGAGTATTGAACCTGGGCAGGGCTCTTCTTCAGGAGAAGAAGTCACTCATACCGTCTCCGTCAATAAATCAGGAATGAGCGCTAAGGGTGAGGAATATAAGGCTATAATCACCATTAGTTCTGAAGCGGCTTACAACAGCCCCCAAGAAATAAAAGTCGGCTTGGAAATAGTTGAAAAAATGCCGCCTAAAATCATGGTAAGCCCCCAACGGCTTTCCTTCAGTGCACAAGAAGGCAAATCCAGCATTTCATCTAAAAGCATCAACATCAAAAACGCAGGCGAAGGCACCTTGGATTATTCGATCAGTCGGGATTCTTCCTGGCTTTCCGTTGCACCTTACAAAGGCCGGTCCCAAGGCGAAAGTAAAACTCACACAGTTTCGATAGATACAAAAGGACTCAAAAGCGGCACCCATACCAGTAAACTCATCGTAAAAGATCCCGCTGCCTCAAACAGCCCCAAGGAAGTGGAAATATCCGTAAATATATCCGAAGAAAAACCTCCTCAAATCTGGGTCAGTTCGCAGACAATCTCCTTCAATACTCAAGAAGGAGCCTCTAGCCCTGCTTCCAAGAATATATTCATTAAAAATACCGGAGAAGGAACCCTGGATTATTCGATCACCTGCAATCCTTCCTGGGTCGCTGTCAGCCCCCAAAGCGGCCGATCCAATGGGGGTAAAATCACGCACACGGTCTCCTTGGATACCCGGGGAATGAGCAGCGGCTCTTATAAGGGGAAAATCGTCGTTAGAGATTCAAGCGCCGCCAATAATCCGCAGGAAATAATGGTCTATTTGGAAATTGCCGAACAGCAGCCGCCCCAGATTTGGGTAAGCCCCCAAAGCCTCGCCTTCAATTCCGCAGCCGGTGGCTCCAATCCTTCATCGAAAACCATGTATATTAAAAACGCGGGCGGCGGAACCCTTTCTTATCAAGTTTCTCCCGATTCTTCCTGGCTTTCCGTCAGTCCGAACAGCGGAAGTTCAAACGGAGGGAAAAAAGGCCACACCGTTTCGGTTAACATACAAGGCCTAAATGCTGGCAGTTATTCCGGATCTTTATCCATAGTGGATTCCAGCGCCACCAATAGCCCGGCTGCGGTAAACGTTGCGCTGGAAATAAGCAGTTCTGCCTCCGATAATACGATTTCGCTATCCTGCGACCCGGCTTCCGGTGGAACGAATACAATAGTCGAGATACCGATTTCCATTTATGGGAACAGCAATGAAATCAATGATTTCGGGCTGGATTTGACTTTTGACAGTAATATGTTTGCCTATCAAAGCGTGGCAAAAGGCAATTTAACCTCAGACTGGTCCTATATCGACGGCAATGAAGTCAGTTCAGGGGTTTTAAGGGTCGGCGGATTTGCGGGTACGGCTATGATATCGAAGGGGAGCAAGGGGATTATTGCGGTAGTAAAGTTAAAAGTCATCTCCACAGCATCCAGTGACTCGCAGAGCAAACTCTCCATTCAATCCTATATCGATGATATAGCCGGCATGTCACCTGAACCTGCATCCGCAAGCTTTACATATAAGAAATAACTCCAAACACCCTCATGCAGATTGCGGGCAAAAAAAAAGCCCGCCCCGGAAAATCCGGAGCGGGCCGTATTTAGATAAACGAGGCTCTTTCTGCCCCGCTTCCTGCTATCCTGGCTTATTTACAGGCAGTTCATATGTTATCCCAAGGCCTGCCGCAGAAGGCCTTGAGGATCTTATGTTGCTTCGGCAGTTGAGACGGTACTCATTCATCATGCGAAGCAGTACAAGATTCTTACGTTGCTTTGCTC
>CAYRTV010000295.1:0-4111 GCA_964427225.1 uncultured Eubacteriales bacterium | reverse complement strand
GAAAAAGGGAAAAACCGTCTATTTTGCCCGTGCCTATTGACCATCATTCCAACTGAGTTTCAGGATGAGGTTTGCTTGCCATAGCAGCCGGATGCAGGTATCATAAAATGAAGTCCGATCAGTACCAAAATGGAAGGTGACGCAATGGAAACAGACATATTGCGCAAAAAACGCAATCAAATGGTGGAAACTCAGATAAAAGCCCGGGGCATAGAAAATGAACGTTTATTAGAAGCTATGCGGAAAATTCCTCGCCATGTTTTTGTTCCTGAAAACATGCACAATCATGCTTATAATGATGAACCCCTTCCAATTGGAGGAGGTCAAACTATTTCTCAACCGTATATAGTGGCATACATGACAGATATACTGAAATTAAATCCGGATGACAATGTCTTGGAAATCGGAACCGGATCCGGATATCAAGCCGCACTGCTGGCGGAAATGGCTGCTGAAGTATATACTGTGGAAATCCATGAAGATCTGTCACAAAAAGCGGAAGAAATACTGGACCGTCTTGGCTACGGCAACATCCATTACCGCATAGGCGATGGAACCCAGGGCTGGGATGAGCATGCTCCTTATGACGCGATTATGGTCACAGCGGCTCCAGCCAAAATTCCTGAAAAACTGAAAGAACAGATGGAAATAGGGGCCAGGATGATTATTCCGGTTGGGCAAACCTTTCAAGAGCTGGTTCTTATCACCCGCGAGGAGGATACGTTTTCACGCAGGAAGCTGCTTCCAGTCCGGTTTGTTCCGCTTGTGTCATCTCATTGATTTGTATTAAACTGAGAAAAATGCATTACCCGCAGTGCAGGAGAACGGAATGGTAAGCAGAAAATTAATGGGATGGCTGGTGATTTTTATGATTCTATCGCTGCCGGTCAGCGGAGAGCAATTCGTCCAGGTTTTTCTCCCGGACGGGACCCCGATAACTGCGGAGATGGCGGTCACCGGATTGGAGAGACAGCGGGGACTCATGTTCCGTGATGAAATATATGCAGACCAGGGCATGCTTTTTGTTTTCTCTGAATCCGCATATCATTCCTTTTGGATGAAAAATGTGAATTTCCCCATTGATATTCTATGGCTGGATAAAGAGAAAAGGATTGTTCACATTGAGGAAAGAGTCCCGCCTTGCCAAACTCCCGATTGTCCATCCTATGCGCCGGACTTGCCGGCTAGGTATGTGCTGGAACTTAAAGCGGGAATGGCGGAGTGTCATGAAATGCAATTGCAGCAGAGAATCGATTTTGTTCTCAATTGATGGTTTTACTGAGACGAAGAAGAGGAATAATCTCCTTTGCTGCGTTTTCAAATGAATTTTCACTGCCTAAAGAGTTTTTAATCTTACGGAATTCTCTAATCATCCTCTGATAAATATCCTGCTGATCCATCATTCGGACGGATTCTCTCATCAAACCGGATGGAGTCATTCGATGCTGAATCAATTCGGGAATGATTTTTCTACCGGCCAGTATATTGACAATACTGAAATAATCAAGCCGTACGAAGGGACGCCCTAAATAATAAGTAAGCGGATGCATACGGTAAAAAGCAACCACCGGTGTCTCTAATAAGGCGGCTTCCAAAGTTGCTGTGCCGCAGGCTGACAGGGCTAAATCACTGTAAGCAAGCGCCTCATAATGATCTTGATGTATAATCTTAATCTTTTCGGTCCGGATGCCGGGGTAACCGGAAAGGACATCTTCCGGCAAGTCTTCCGCCAGAATAAGATTAAAATCCGCCTGGTAGCGGGTTCTCAGCCGGGAGACAGTCTTCAATAAAACCGGCATATGAAGAGAAAACTCACTTTTGCGGCTTCCTGGAAGCAGGGCAATCTGTTTTTTCCGGAGATCTAATCCGTATTTTGAACAGAATTCTTCTTGGTCAAGGTGCAATTGTATTTGCTGCGGCAAAGGATGGCCGACAAAAACCGCCGGTACGTTGTACTGCTGGTAAATGGAGGTTTCAAAGGGGAAGATCAGCAGCATTTTGTCCACATATTTTTTTATCGTTTTCAAGCGGTTTTTTCGCCAGGCCCAAATGGTCGGACTGATATAATACAAAACCGGAATATCGAGACGTTTAAGCTTTTTGGCCAGTCTTAAATTAAAGTCCGGGGAATCAATGAGTATAGCTGCATCCGGCCGGCGTATTATTGATTCCTGTTGGAGATGCCGGAGAATTTTTTTTATTCTGGGTATCTGTGAAATAATTTCAAATATACCGACGACAGCCAGATCTGAAACCGAATAGAGCAGGTCAGCTCCTGATTCCTGCATTCTTTTTCCTCCGATGCCGTAAAAATGAAGGTTGGGAATACGAGCCTGCAGTGCTTTCATTATGCCGGCGCCGTATTTTTCTCCCGAGCTTTCTCCAGCGATAACAAGAACTGTAGTCATTTTTCTGCTGCAGTTTTCATTGAGATTAAATATCTCCACGACAGTTTGGGGGATCGTCGCTCATCCGATGAAAATTATTAACTCTCATCTTCATCATCCTTTTTGCCAACATACTCAACTTCGGGTATATTCTCCGGGTCCATCCCGTGGAAAAACAGCCATTTATCATAACTATCCTGTTCCAGGTATATTTTTTTTGAAGATTTTTTTGAAGAGCTGACTACACCGATGATTTGGGGATTGGGAAGGGATTCGGCCGCAGATTGAGAACCGACAAGCACTTTAGATGGGGCACGGCTGCCCTGCTGTGCTCCGGCTTGGGATGATGTCCGGCCGGCGGGAGAATTCCGCCTGCCCGGCATGTTTCCAGCCTGAGACCCACCGGTTTGACCGGATTGCAGGATGACATTCCATTCTCCGTCCTCGGTCATGGGATCAGGATACAGTTTGCGGATATATTTGGGGCCGTCATCGTCCTCATTAAGGAGTTCTTCAAGCGATTGTGGAAATCGGCCGGGATTCTTTTCCTGGTATATCCGAACAGCTTCAACATATTGAAGTCCCCGGAAGATCAACTCCGCTTCTTTCTCTCTTTGCAGCTGAGTTTCCCAAACCGGTATGGCGACCAGCAAACCAATTGTAAGAACAGTTACAGCAAAGACCACCACCAGCAATGTATATCCTTCACGGTTGTGACTTAAAAATTGACGGCAGATATTCATTGACTTCTGTAAGCCGGAAATATATTTACCAAGAGCTGTAAGGGCCGTCCCGCAGAGATTCCGCATCAGATCCGGACCGGACATCCATAATTCCGGGAATGACACTGGCCATAATTTCGTCATCTGTCAAGTCCTGGGGAATTTCTACCCAGGTTTCCGCAGAACCGGTTATGGGATCTTCCGGAATTTTTTTTAAATATTCCTCATCAACCAGAGTTTGGAGATTAGCCGGATATTTATTCTTATCCAAATAATACTGGTTGATCAGCTTTCGCATGAGGAAAAGATTTTCTTTAAGAACCGTTTCCCGGGCGCGTTTTGCTGCATTTTGAAACTGGGGGAGACCAAGCCCGACTAAAATACCGATTAATGTGAATACAATGATCATTTCGATCAAAGTGAAACCGGGTTTGAGTCCTGTTCTAGGTTTTTGCATGCTGTTACCAATCTTGGTATCTGGTTCCGTTTAATGCTGTGGCCAGGCTCCGGGTGTAAACATCGTAGACATTTTCACCTCCCCAAGAAGTTGAATCATAATCATCTTGGTAAGAGCGCAGCCCCCAATCATAAGATTCCGTCATGGGATCCCTGGGAATCCTTCTCAGAAATTTCACCATTCTGACAACTTCTTCTCCCTCCTTTTCTTCGGTCACCTCAACGCCTTCAATCAGGGTTTCCAAATCGGGCGGGTAGCCTTCACTGTCGCGTTCAATTTCAATTTTTTCCTCATCGGCAAGCCGTTTGTATTCATCGATAGCCTGCCGCAGCAAACGCAGGTTTCTGCGTAAATCAATTTCTTTCTGCCTTTTTACGGTAACGCGGGCCAAGGGGATAGCGGCACCGGCTAAAATGGAAACAATGGTCATTGTGACCAGCATTTCCACTAAAGTAAATCCTTTTCGATTCAGGTCGATCCTAAACATGATTCTTTTCCTGCATCCGGGACAGCAGATTTAACTGCTGAAGTACACCGCATACATT
>CAYRTV010000294.1:0-4114 GCA_964427225.1 uncultured Eubacteriales bacterium | reverse complement strand
GCGGGCTTTCCGAAATACTGGTGGCTGCCGGCTTGGAACACTTAGCGGAAAAAGGAGCCGAGGCCGTTTGTTTGAATGTGGATGCGGATAACCGGGCTGCCTTAAAATTGTACCGGAAAATGGGATTTCAGGAAATCCGGAGGATTGTCTGGTACAAGGAAAAACTAAATCAAAAATGACATATTTATACTTTCAGAGAAGACCCTTGACGGCTTTGACGATATGATCGGCGGAGATGCCGTATTTCTCCATGAGCTCATCCGGGGCGCCGGAACGGGGGAGTTCCATAATTGCCAGGTGCTTGATATCGATCAATCCTTCCAAGGCTTTGACAGCGGCACTGAATAATCCGCCTTCCGGGAAATGATCTTCCACGATAACGGCTTTACCACCGGTTTCATCAACTGCTGCCCTCACATTAGGCGCATCAAACGGTTTGATGGAATAGGCATCTATAACACGAATGGATATATCTTCTTTTTTCAGCGTGTCGTAAGCATGAAGGGCTTCGAAAACCGTGATGCCGGCCGCAATAACCGTGACTTGGTCATTTGAGCTTTTCCGGATAATTTTAGATCCGCCTGGAGGAAATTCCTCTTTGTCGTCATAGATCACAGGTGTTCCCGGCCGGGTGGTCCTCAAGTAAGCCATTCCATCATGCTGGGCCATGTTTATGACACATGCTTCGGTGGAATAGGCATCACAAGGGTATAGAACCATACAGTCCGGAATGGGAGAAAACACCGCCAGGTCTTCCAGCCCCATCTGCGAGGGGCCGTCTTCGCCGATACTGACCCCCACATGGGATCCCACGATATTGAGGTTGGTCATTGAATATGCGGCCATCCTGATCTGGTCATGTGCCCGGGTCAAAAAAGCGGCGAAAGTGGCCAGAAACGGAAGGTATCCTTTAGCGGACAAGCCGATACCCATCCCCACCATATTTTGCTCGGCAATATAATTTTGAAATGAGCGCGCCGGAAAGGCGTCAAAAAAATCTTCCGTATACGTCGAATTTTTCACATCGCCGTCCAGGGCCACTACAGCATCATTCATTTCACCTAAATGAACCAAAGCTTTCCCAAACGCTTTCCGCGTGGCGATTTTATCCGGATAAGCGGCTTTTTTTATAGAAAAATTCCGTTTTAATTCCGGTTCTTGTATCGGTTCAGGCGTACGGACATATTTTCCGGCATCGACCTCGGGAATGGGGCCGATTTCATGCAATGCCTGGGCTAATTGTTCTTCGGACAGAGGCTTCCCATGATATCCGTTTTTATTTTCCAGGAAAGACACCCCTTTTCCCTTTAGTGTTTTAGCCAGGATAACTGAAGGTAATTTAGTTTCCCGGGCTTTGTTCAAGGCGTCAATAATCTGGGGGATGTCATGTCCGTCAACAGTTAAGGTGTTCCATCCGAAAGCGCTGAATTTCCTTTCATAGGCAGCGATATTGTGCTCGTGCATAGTGGGTTCGGACTGGGCCAAGCGGTTGATATCCACAATGGCGCATAGGTTGTCAAGTTTGAGGTAGTGTCCGGTATTGGCGGCTTCCCAAACGGCTCCTTCTGCGCACTCGCCGTCCCCGATCATCACATAAACCCGTCGGGGCACATTAGCTAATTTCATGGCGGCGGCCATTCCGACGCCTACGGACAAGCCTTGTCCCAGGGAGCCGGTGGCGGCTTTGATCCATTTCATCCTGGGAGTGGGATGGCCTTCAAGAGGGCTGGTTATCTTTCTTAAATCCATAAGGTCTTTCGTTGGAAATATGCCGGCTTCTGCGTATGCTGCCCATAAAATTGGAGCGGCATGTCCCTTCGATAAGATGAATTCGTCATTCGCCCAATCAAACGGGTCGTCAATATTGTACTGCATTTCGCCAAAGAAGAGGCAAGCTGTTAATTCCGCCATGGACAAGCAGGTGGTAGGATGCCCTGAACCTGCGGCCGTAGTCATTTTCATCGAATGAATCCGAAGTTTTCGCGCAATCTGCTGCAGAGCCTTGGTTTGTTCCATCATTATTCTCCTTTAATAAAATCAATGTCATCCTGAGGCTTGCGCCAGCAGGCCGTGAGGACCTTAGACTGCTTTGCCGAATGAAGCATAACCGTCTTTTCGTGCAAGCGACGTCTAAGATCCCTCGTCACTCCGCCCGGGTGTGTATGCACATGGTTAATTCAAATTAATTGTGACTAATGCAGGCTGGTATGTGCCTGCAAAGTTCATTATAAAGACCGGAAAATGAAAAAGCAAAAAGTTGACAGCCGCTGGGGGAAATATAAGAATATTAATATGGCAAAGAGATATACTTGCATCATAACCGCGGCGATAATGATGATCTGCATGCCGGGGTTATGCAATCCTGATGCCGAGTGGGGGATTGTGACTGCCGTATATGACGGGGATACCATCCGGGTACAGCTGGATAATGGTGAGTCGGAAAAAGTGAGGCTGCTCGGCATCGATACTCCGGAGATGGACGATGAACGCCGGCAGGTCCGTTTTCAAGCGGAAACCGCAAAACGGTTTTCTTATTATTATTTGTTCCGCGAAAAAGTCAGACTAACCTTTGATTGGGACAAGAGAGATGATTATGGAAGGCTGTTAGCCTATATCTGGCTTCCGGAAGGTATGTTCAATGAGATTATTATCAATAAAGGATATGCCGTTGCCTTTTTAAGGTTCCCCTTTAATAAAAAATGGATGCAGCGGTTTAAGGCAGCAGAAAAGCGTGCCAGAGAGGCCGGCAGGGGATTGTGGAATGATTTTCCTTATCCGGTGATTGATTCCAGAGAAGCCGGCAGCTTTCTGGGCCGGATGTTTGCTGTGAGATTTAAATGCGGCGAAATTGTCGAAAGAAATAATTATGTTTTGCTGCGCTCCCTTTCGGGACGGTTCGCCGCCTTTATTTACAGGAAAGATCTGAAAAAATTCCCTGAGCTGAAGACGCTGAAAAATCAATGGCTGACCGTTTCCGGAATGATTGAAGATTACCGCGGCAATCCCCAGATGGTGCTTTTCTTTCCCTTCCAGCTGTCCATGAACCATCAGCCACATGCACATGAATCTCCGTGTCCTTTTTGATAACTCTTTACTCTTTACTCTTTATTCTATTGAATAATATTGGTAAAGCCGTTAAAATCATTATTTCCATATGAGTTAAACATGTGTATTAGAACGACAATGACAAGGGGGCCGCAATGAAAATCAAACATTTTTATTTATTATTTCTGATTTTGGGGTTTTCCGCTTCAGCGCTTCTCTTTCCTTTCACGGCACAAGAAAAGACGAGCGGGTACCCTCTGGATGAGAGTTTATACAGCGCGATGAAGTGGCGGAGTATCGGACCTTACCGGGGGGGCCGGGTGACAGCTGTTACCGGAGTGGCGTCCCAGCCGTATACCTATTATTTCGGCGCCTGCGGGGGCGGAGTCTGGAAAACGGAAGACGGCGGTATGAGTTGGAAAAACATATCAGATGGTTATTTCAAAACCGGTTCCGTGGGAGCCGTTGCGGTATCCGAATGGGATCCCAATGTTGTTTATGTCGGGATGGGGGAGGCCCCAATCCGGGGGAATGTGTCCCACGGCGACGGCGTATACAAATCCCTGGACTCTGGAAAGACCTGGAAACATATGGGGCTTGAACAGACTTATCAGATCTCACGTATCCGGATTCATCCCCGTAACCCGGATTTGGTTTATGTCGCGGCCCTGGGGCATGTATACGGATCCAATGAAGAACGGGGTATTTTCCGCAGCCGGGACGGAGGAAAAACATGGGAGAAAATACTTTACCGGAGTGAAAAAGCCGGGGCTATAGATTTGATTATGGATCCGAATAATCCGCGGGTTCTTTATGCAGCGATTTGGGAAGCTTACCGGACTCCCTACAGCCTGGTCAGCGGAGGCCCCGGCAGCGGTTTGTTTAAAACCACGGACGGGGGCGATACCTGGGTGGAAATCACCCGCAATCCCGGCTTCCCTCAGGGAATTATCGGGAAAATCGGGGTAACGGTATCCCCGGTGAAATCAGACCGGGTGTGGGCTATTGTTGAAGCTGACGAGGGAGGTGTTTTCCTCTCGGATAACGGAGGAGAAACATGGACCAAACT
>CAYRTV010000293.1:0-4124 GCA_964427225.1 uncultured Eubacteriales bacterium | reverse complement strand
TGCGAGTTCCATGAAATACTTCAGCGTAAATAATAAACGTTAAGTTTCAGACAATCCATTCACGATTAACGATTCGCCGGTTTTGGTTTGAATTTAATCAGCGTAATAGCCCAGTCGATGCACAACGCGATAATTCTTGTCCTTGATTTTGACTTCAATATTTCTAAAATCACCTTCACGTGAGTATTTCTGAGGTGTGTAATACAGTAAATAATAATTTTCCGAAGCCTCCACGGCATCCTTGATTAACCGGCGCGGATTAGCGGAGCTTTCAATATAGCCGCCGGTAGCGCGGGACATTTCCCTAAAAGCACTGAAAATATCTTCGCTTTGTTCATGGAATGTGATGCCGTATGCGTTTTCAACCAATTGGGTAATGAATAAAAAATGGATGGAAATGGAACAATCGGCATACACTTTTTTGACATTCTCCAGGTCAAAACTGATCTCGCGCTTGTAAAAATCCGTGATTCCGGAGATGGCCTGCTGCAAATCCGGCCGGTCCTGGTACTGCGACATGTATTGGTTGAGAATTCTATCATCGATCTGAGGGATATATTCTCTCTGGTAGAACAAAAATACATATTTCTGGCCTTCTTTGTTATCCAAAAATTCGGCAAACTTCAACAGCTGCTCCTGGTCCACGAACCGGAGACTTTCAAGTTTATCCAGCATGCTTTGGTAACGTATAAGCTGTTCATCCAAAGATAAGTCCAGGTTTTCTTCTCCAAAATAATAATCCCGGCGCCGTATCGTAGGATCCTGGCTTATGGAAGCCGACAATGAGGCAGCCAGAGAGCTCAATTCCTGAATGGTATTACGGTATTCGGAATTGCCTTTTAATGTATCCCGCCGCAGCAGTCCTTTGAGTTGGCCGATAATTTCATCCCGGCTTTGGACTTCCAGAGCTTTGCCGCGCAAAAGGTATGTTTTGATCGGGGTAACAATAGTCAGCATGTCTCCCGGATCAATGATATTGCGGATAAAATAATCCACTGCCTGCCCGATGCGCTCATTGTATTCCGTCACTTCAAAAAACAAATAAAAATGGCGGGCCGTATCCGGCGAAAAGCGCTTTTTTTCTTCACTGCGTTCTATATTGCGCTTTCTAACCAGGTAAACCGCTTCAATTTGCTGCGCCGCTCCATTTTCATAGATTTCAAAATCGTCGATAGTCAAATCATCGATGAACACATCTCCCTTAAAAACCCGCACAGGCACCTCTATATTGATCACCATGGATTCTTCGGCGACCTGCTGGGGAAAAAGAGAAAGCGTGAACCCCAAAAAAACCAGCATCAGCCAAATTTTTCTCATTTTCCCTTCCTTTTATACGTGTTATTTCTTTCCGGTCAGGCTATTATACCATTTTTTTTTAAATGCAGTATGGATGGGAATAAGGCTCATTTTCCAAAAATTTGACAACCGACACAACTCTCTTTAATATTCAATCAAAAAAAGAACCATAACCATAAGGCCAAGGGAGACAGACTGTGAGTGACAATAAAGAAAAAAAAGAATCTTTGGATTTTATTCGAACCATCATTGAAAACGACATCGCCGCCGGTAAACACGACGGCCGGGTTCATACCCGGTTTCCCCCCGAACCCAACGGCTATCTTCATATCGGCCACGCCAAATCCATATGCCTGAATTTCGGCCTGGCCAAACAATATAACGGCCTGTGCAATCTCCGGTTCGATGATACCAATCCCACGAAGGAGGAGGTGGAATATGTCGAGTCCATCAAGGATGATGTGCACTGGCTTGGGTTTGACTGGGAAGACAGGGAATATTATGCCTCGGACTACTTCCAAAATTTGCATGCGTTTGCAATTGACCTTATTAAACAGAGAAAAGCCTTTGTCTGCGACCTCAGCCCTGAACAAATTCGGGAATACCGGGGGACTTTAACTGAACCAGGCAAGGAAAGCCCATACCGGAATCGGAGTGTAGAGGAAAACCTGGCCTTATTCGAACGCATGAAGGCCGGTGAATTTCCGGATGGATCCCGGACGCTGCGCGCCAAAATTGATATGGCCGCTCCGAACCTGAATATGCGGGATCCTGTCATTTACCGTATTCTTCATGCCGACCATCACCGTACCGGTGACAAATGGTGTATCTATCCTATGTATGATTTTGCTCACAGCTTGTCCGATTCACTGGAAAAAATCACTCATTCCATATGCACTCTTGAATTTGAAGACCACCGGCCGCTTTATGACTGGTTTCTAGAGGAACTAAATGTATTCCGCTCCCAGCAGATTGAGTTTGCCCGCCTTAATTTGAACTACACCGTCATGAGTAAACGGAAACTGCTGCAATTGGTTCAGGAGGGACATGTATCCGGATGGGACGATCCCCGGATGCCGACGATATCCGGACTCCGGAGGCGCGGTTTTACCCCGGAAGCCATTCGGGACTTTTGTTCGCGGATCGGAGTCGCTAAGCGGGAAAGCATTGTCGATATCGCACTCCTGGAACATTGCCTGAGAGAAGATCTTAATCAACGCGCCCAGAGGGTGATGGTGGTTCTCAACCCGATAAAAGTCATTATAGATAATTATCCGGAAGGCAAAGAAGAGGAAATCGAAGCCGTCAATAATCCCGAAGATGAATCCATGGGAACCAGGAAGATTCCTTTTTCCCGCGAGATTTATATTGAACAGGATGATTTTCGGGAAGTGCCCCCGAAGAAATTCTTCCGGCTGGCGCCGGGCCGCGAAGTAAGGCTGAAGCATGCCTATTACATCACCTGCGAACATGTGGTCAAAGACGAAAAAACCGGAGAAATCAAAGAACTGCACTGTTCTTACGATCCCGAGAGCCGCGGCGGATGGACCAAAGATAATCGCCGGGTTAAAGGGACGCTGCACTGGGTATCTGTTCCCCTGGCTTTGGACGCAGAAGTCAGGATGTACGAATATTTATTCACAAAGGAAGATCCTTCCGATGTGGAAGAAGGAAAAGATTTCAAGGATTACTTAAATCCAAACTCGCTTACGGTTCTTAAGGGCTGCAAAGCGGAACCAGGTCTCAAGGAATCAATACCGGAAGAACGGTTCCAATTCCTGCGTCAGGGATATTTCTGTGTGGATAAAGATTCCCAACCGGGAAGACCTGTGTTTAACCGAACCGTCGCCCTCAGAGACACCTGGGCCAAAATTCAGAAAAAACAAAAGAGAAAATAACCCGGCTCATTCACGGGCCGAAGGGTAAAAAAATTGCGATTAACGTGTAAGTCGGAAAAAGAAGTACGTCTCAGATAGACTTTAAATAGAAACCATGGATATCGGATATCGCAATTTTTCCATGAATGAGCCAGGCTTCAATTACAGCATTAATTTGGGTGAAACACACCAGAGTATTTTCCAATTAGCTTCAAATTCAAGGCACACTACTCCGGAATTAACAAATTCAACCAAATCAAGATTTTCTTTTCCGGTTAACAGCAGAGAGGCCAGTTTCTGAAGAAAAGGGATATGCCCCACGATCATCAGTTCCTGGTTCAGCTTTTCAATTTCTTTGGAGAATTTTTTGACAGGGTCCTCCGGTTTAAGGTCATCCCGTTCTTCCACCTGGTCGCACGATACGTTCTGGACAATTATTTCCGCTGTTTCCGCCGCCCTTTTTTTGGGGCTGTGCCATACGGCATCCACAATAAACTGCTTTTCTTTTAAAAACAAGCCGGTTTTCCGGGTTAAGGACCGTCCCTGTGTGCTCAAAGATTTGTTCGGGTCTTTTTCCTTAGGCTGTGCTTTTCCGTGCCGGACTAAATAAAGTCGCATAAGTTTTCCTTTTTCTTATATTATAAACAAATTTCCAGCGGGTTAAAAGCGCCACTTTCTCATTGACTCATAGCAGCATTGATGATATTCCTCTGTGAGAGGTTTTTATTGACTGCACCATGAAATTTTAATATTGTATTCTTACGAAAAAATGAATCTTTTTTATACAGGAGGAGTCTGATATGAAACCCGATAATAAACCCAAGAGTCCTAATTATTCTTCCGGCCCTTGCGCCAAACACCCAGATTTTTCTCTGGATGAACTCAAGGATGCTCCCCTGGGGCGGTCCCACCGCAGTTCACTGGGGAAAGCAAAACTGGCGGAATCCATTG
>CAYRTV010000292.1:0-4141 GCA_964427225.1 uncultured Eubacteriales bacterium | reverse complement strand
AAATTGCGATGTTTTTGCACATTCTTTTTTATCAGCGATTAACATGATTTGTATTGAAAGTTCAAATGGAACGTTTTTCATTTGCACATTTATATTATAATCGCCATTTTTTTACCCTTCAGGCGGGCCGAATCTCACCGCATCTTCCGGCTTGCAGCTCGTCGCAGTGAAGTGACGACCTTGATTGAATCAATGTCATCCTGATGTATTTTGCACATGTGTCATTCATATAAATATCAAAAGATTTTATATCAATGATTTACATAATGTCAATTCAGGGCGGTTCCCGCATCTGAAATCAGAAGTAAATCCGGAACGAAGTGAACACCATATCAGGATAAGTTCCAAATTCGGATTGCATGATCAAGGCATCCGGCTGTGAGGGGCCAAAGGATTCCGGTTCGGGGCCGAGTCCCAGATAACAGCCACCGGACAGGTAAATATTGGGAGCAATATTGTATTCCGCTCGCGGAGCTATTGTCAGGGATTGGTCCCCGGCATTGAACAGCAGGAGAATCGATCCCGGTATCAACGGCGTAATCTGATAGGCGGCTCCTATGCTGAAATAGTGATTCCCCATCAAATAGACGGACCCGTCCTGAAAGGCCGAAGTGGAAAACAAATCAAGATAATCCCGGGGCTGGTTGGACCCGGCTGAGCTGAAATGATATTCCGCGTAACTATACAAGCGGGATGTCAGGTTATAGTCGAATCCTGCAGATAAACGGAAATAGTTATCTTCATCCCTCCTGGAGTTATCCTCAAAAAGATACGGAAAAACCAAAGCGGCTTCCAGCCAGGTCCCCGCACCTCCCACCGCCCGCGCCAGATTCACACCGGCCAAAAGGTGCCGCCGGAAAGCCAGCGACAGCAGCGAAACATCCGTCTGCAAAGCATAAAATTTCCAGCGCAGAAAAGCCGCACTGGTTTCGGGCTTAAAATCCGGCCCGGCGACAACTCCCAAATCAAGTTCATCCATCATACCCAATGGAATCCTCAGGCGGACGGCATCCACTCCCCTTCTCTCTTCCGTATCCAGCTGATTAAATGAAAAAGGCGCGATGATATCAGTGGGATTTACCGTCCGGGCCGTGCCCCAGGCGATTGCCTGACGGCCGATATAGAGATCAGCCCAACTGAAACGTTTCATTACTGCCAGCCGGTCTAGATTGTGGAAAAGCCCAAAACTGGCGGCAGGTTCATCGGGAGACGGATACATTCTTTCCCGGAAATCGATCAACCGGTATCCCGGGGATACTGCTCCCGGAAAAAAAAAGGTTTCTTGAAGCAATGCGGGATCCTGAATCCGGGGAGACAGGTCGTAGGCCAGATCGAATTCGATATCATTCCAAATCTCCGCATTTATCTGCAGCCGGAAACTGTTGGTCACAGCCCCCATGCTGTCAGCCGGCCTTTCTGTCCCGGTCAGCAAATCCGGCAGGGAAAAAAAGATGGAAAAATTTTTGTAATACCCGCTTACACGCAATGTCCGGGCGCAAAGGGAAAGACCAAGCAGGAACACAAACGCCGGCAGGAGTATACTGACTCTAACGGTTCTCATGGGTTTGTTTTCGTCTCATCCTTGGCGACTTGACCATCCTTTAAAGTGACAATTCGCCTGGCTTTGCGCATAACCATGCGGTCATGCGTGGAGAAGAGAAACGTCATGCCCGTTTTATTATTCAGCTCGGCCATCATGTCCAGTAAATCGGACCCGGTTTTGGAATCCAGATTGGCGGTCGGCTCATCCGCGAGAATCAACGAGGGCCGCGAAACCATAGCGCGGGCAATGGCCACCCGCTGCTGCTGCCCGCCGGATAACTTGGGTGGAAAACGGTCTTCCATGCCATGCAGCCCCACATCTTTCAGCATGGACACCACCCGCTGATGGCGCTCTTCCTTGGACACGCCCTGCAGCAGCATGATATATTCCACATTTTCCTCAACCGTCAGGACCGGAATCAAATTATAAGCCTGAAATATGAATCCGATATGATCACGCCGAAAATCGGATAATTCTTTTCCTTCCATCTCTGAAATCAACTGCCCTCCCAGCGTGACTTTGCCGGCGGTCGGACTGTCCAAACCGGAAATCACATTGAGCAGCGTGGTTTTTCCGGAACCGGAAGGCCCGACCACTGCAGAAAATTCTCCTTCTTTCACTTCCAAATCGACGCCCCGGACAGCCCGGACTTCCACACCATTATCATGGTAGGTTTTTTCTACAGCTTCCGCTTGTAAGATCAAATCTTTTTTCTCGTTCATAAACTCCTCCGCATGGCTTCCGTGATGGACATCCGGGCCGCCGTCAATGCGGGATAAATCCCGACCAGGGAGGTAAAAGCAATAACTCCCAAAGGATAATAAATAAATTGATACACATTCAAAACCGGGTAAATAAGCTCACGAATGGTTGATCCTGCAAATTCAATCCCCCGGTAGTCAATTCCGGTATGAGCCAGGACGACGGTGACCGCAAGCCCCAGAATTATTCCAACAACAGCGCTGATGATTCCTAAGGCGCCGGCTTCAAAAATCATTAAACGGAGCACTCCCCCAGGCCGAGTGCCGACCGCACGCAGCACCCCGAATTCAAACAGACGTTCATACAGGGACATAAACAGGGTGTTGATGATACCAAAAACCACCACTGATGCGATAAGAATAAACATCACCAAACGGCTGATCGCAGTCATCTCAAAAACCGCATTCAGCTGCGGCAAAACGTCGGTCCAGCTGACCGCTTCATTCTTCCATTGAGAAAACCGGTCCCAGAAAGGAATCCCGGGATTCATGGAATCTTGAATGTTTTGGAATTGAACGGCGATTTCATGGATGCCGTCATTAATATTGAGCATTTCCTGGGTTTTTTCCAGCCGGATAAATATCATGCCTTTGTCCATTTCCTGAGTATTGAAATGAAATATCCCGGATATCCGGAACATTTCCTGAGAAAGATCTCCGCTTTCCGCCTGAGACACAGTGACAACCACCCGGTCTCCCAGGCTGACTTCCAGGATTTCAGCCAGTTCTTTCCCGATGAGAACATCACGGGGATTATCTCCTTCGAAAAAAGATCCTTCCCGGATCGCTTCATCGATTTTGGACACATTTCTTTCTCTCGCCGGCTTGACTCCAACCATTTGGATGGACCGGACATTGGCGGCGGATGTGATCATGGCATAACTCATCGCCCGGGGCGCGAAATTTTTCACCACTTGGGACTGTTCTAATTCACGCTTAACTTTTTCAAGCTGATGAATAGTCTCGTTCACTTCCCGCGTTTGACGGTAGCCGTCCAAATGAATTTGCGCCTCACCCAAAAAAGAACTGGTGGCGGAGCGGATCATGGAATCTTTCATTCCGATTAATAAACCGTCGACAAATATAAGTGATGCCAACCCAATGCCGATCGCGGTACTGGCAATAATGGTGCGGCGTTTATTCCGCAGTACATTCCGCCAGGCCAATTTGATATAAAACCACATTTTTCCTCCTCAGTACATCCGCATAATCTGGGCCGGTTCCGTCCGCGCTGCTTTCATGGCGGGAATGATGCTGACGATAGTTGCTGAAAGCAATACTGTTACGGCGGGGATCACAAAGCTGCGAAGATTGATCTCCGCTTTCATGGATTGGATTTCCATCCCGCCCCAGCTGATCGGCTGTCCAAGGCTGATTCCATGCTGAGACAGAATCCAATTGACCAAAAGGCCAAGCCCCACTCCGAAAATAATAGAAAACAGCGCCATGATATTCACTTCCGCCAGCACCAATCTCACAATTTGATGGGACTTGGTGCCAACCGCTTTCAGCACACCATATTCCCTCCGCCTTTCCAGGACCGACATCAGCACCGTATTCAGCACACCGATGGCAACAACGAGGACAATCACCACCAGCATGATCCACATCCCCTGCATATCCGCCTTCATGGCCACATAAAACGACCGGGCAAATTCCTGCCACGGAGCCGGGTCCAGTCCGGTTCCTTCCAGCCGCTTTTCCAGAGTGCGGTTGACCGGCCGCACGTGATCGAGGTCGTCGACGGTTACCGCGACTTCATGCAGCCGGCTGCCCATCACAAATAATTCCTGGGCATCCTCTATATGGAGATAAAAGGCCGTCCGGTTGGACGCCT
>CAYRTV010000291.1:0-4155 GCA_964427225.1 uncultured Eubacteriales bacterium | reverse complement strand
AGATCGGAACGGAGATTCCGCCGATGGAAAGATTGGCTAAATCGGTCATGACCCATTCCGGCGAGTTTTCCGATAAAATAACCAATTTATCTCCGGAATTAACCCCCAAGGCTTTTAATCCCAGGGCGAAATGCTTGACCCGGCGGAAAAATTCATCCGATGAAAGCGGATGATACTCCCCAGCTTCCTTGTAAAGAATTAAATCATCTTTAGGATACGATTCAATGGTATTCAGAAATAATTGACTGAGTGTACTTGGCATTCTCACCTCCCACAGCGGAACAATTCTATTGATTTTGGAAGTGAAAAGTCAAGCTGAAATTAACTTTCACAGACCCTGGCAACCGAAACTACCCGGTCTTCGTCGCCCAGATCGATAATTCGGACACCTTGAGTAGCCCGTCCGATTGGACGCACATTTTCAGTTTTAATTCGGATGGTCTTTCCTATTTCAGTGATCAAGAGGAGCTCTTCTTCATTAATTCCGGCCATGCCTACCGCCTTGCCGATTTTTTCACTGGCACGCAAATTCAAGACTCCGCGGCCGCCGCGGTGATGGGTAGGATAATTTGAAATCTCGGTTTTCTTGCCGTATCCATTTTCACTTGCTGTGAAAATATATTTATCTTTTTCTCCCACCACTACCATCCCGATTATGGAGTCATTCTTTTTCAGGGAGATCGCTTTGACACCCGCCGCCTGACGGCCCATTGCCCGTATTTCGCCTTCGCTGAAGCGGATGGCGTTCCCCAGCTGGGTCCCGATGATGATATCCCGGTTTCCATCGGTTAAGCGGGCCCGGATCAGCTCCTGTCCTTTATTTATTTTTATGGCAATTATTCCGCCTTTTCGTATGTGCTGGAATTGGCTTAGGCTGGTCTTCTTGACAAGGCCGTCGGAAGACAGCATCAGCACATATTGATCTTCAGGAAACTCTTTAACTGCAACCAATGAACTGACTCGCTCCCCGGGCTCAAATTCGACCAGATTACGGATCGATTTTCCCCGGCTGACCGGTCCCGTATCCGGAATGTACATAGCTTTCAGCCAATACATTTTGCCCTTGGTCGTAAAAACCAGCAAATAATCGTGGGTTGAGCAAATGAATAGATTCTCAACCACATCCTCTGCTTTCATAGTGATTCCACGCTTTCCTTTTCCTCCACGGCATTGGAACCGGTAGCTGCTGAGGGAAGTCCGTTTAATGTAGCCCGAAGAAGTATAAGTGACGGCCACATCTTCTTCTTTGACCAGATCTTCCGGTTTTATTTCCGTAATGTCTTCTGTAATGATTTCAGTTTTTCTCTCGTCATTATATTCTTTTTTAATATCCTTTAATTCATCAACAATGATATCCAGAATCATTTTTTCACTGCCTAGAATCTGCTTGAGTTTCTTAATCTTTTTCAAAAGCTCCGTGTATTCCTGCTGGATTTTTTCCCGTTCTAAACTGGTCAATTTCTGAAGCTGCAAATCGAGAATCGCCTGGGCCTGAATTTTAGTCAGGTGGAAATTTTTGATCAGTCCGGTACGGGCATCATCTACAGTTTTGGATCCCCTAATCAGCTTAATGACCGCATCCAGATTATCCAGGGCTACTGTCAGCCCCTCCAGG
This sequence comes from uncultured Eubacteriales bacterium, assembly GCA_964427225.1. Lineage (GTDB taxonomy): Bacteria > Acidobacteriota > Aminicenantia > Aminicenantales > Aminicenantaceae > CAYRTV01. The sequence goes on along the minus strand of CAYRTV010000291.1, from coordinate 2,540 downwards.
ATATGGGCCCGCTCCTCTGCTTTTTTAAGTTCATACCGGGTCCGGCGCCTAATGACCGTTTGCCGGTGGGATATGAAGTAGCGCATCATGTCCAGCAGGCTCAACTCTTTCGGCTGACCGTCTACAATAGCCAAAAGAATAATGCCGAATGAAGTTTGTAAATTCGAGTGTTTGTACAGATTGTTAAGCACAACCTCAGGATGCTCGCCCCGCTTGACTTCAATCACGGCCCGGATGCCTTCCCGGCTGGACTCATCCCGGATATCGGCTACGCCCTCGATTTTTTTATGGTTGACCATGTGGGCGATGCCTTCCAGCATTTTGGCCTTATTCACCTGGTAGGGAATTTCCGTGATCACAATCCGGTCCCTTTCTCCCTTGCTGCCCCGTTCGATCACAGATTTCGCTCTGAGATGGATAATCCCCCGACCGGTAGAATAAGCCTGCTTTAATCCTCCCATGCCGAAAATGAAGCCTCCAGTGGGAAAATCAGGCCCGGGAATGTATTCCATCATTTTTTCTAAAGAAGCTTGCGGATTCCGTATTAAATGGATGACACCGTCAATCACCTCGCCCAGGTTATGAGGAGGAATATTGGTGGCCATGCCGACCGCAATTCCGGATCCGCCGTTCACGAGCAGGTTGGGAAATTTCGCGGGCAAGACCTCAGGCATATGCAGGCTGCCGTCGTAATTCGGAAGGAAATTAACAGTATCCTTATCCAGATCGGCTAACAGCTCATGTGCGATTTTCCGCATCCGGATTTCGGTATACCGCATAGCTGCGGCCGGATCGCCGTCCATCGAACCAAAATTGCCCTGCCCGTCAACAAGAGGATAGCGCATACTGAAATCTTGGGCCATTCTTACGATGGTATCATAAGCCGCCGCGTCACCATGGGGATGATATTTCCCGATTACATCTCCCACAATACGGGCTGATTTCTTATAGGGTTTGTTCCAGCTGTTTCCGATTTCATGCATCGAATAAAGACAGCGGCGATGGACCGGCTTTAATCCATCTTTTATATCAGGTATAGCACGCCCAATGATCACGCTCATAGCGTAATCCAAATAGGACCGCTTCATTTCCTTTTCAATACTTACTTCGGTTATCTTACTGCGCATGAGAACTCCTTACGGTTAGATGTCCAGATTTTGAGCTTCCATTGCATTCTGTTCAATAAAGTTCCGCCTGGCTTCAACCTCCCCCCCCATTAAAATAGTGAATACCTGGTCGGCTTCTACGGCATCCTGAATGGACACCCTGACCAGGCTTCTGTTATCAGGATCCATAGTTGTTTCCCACAGTTGATGAGGAGTCATTTCCCCCAAACCTTTATAGCGCTGAATGGAGATTCCTTTCTTTGCTTGTTCCTGCACGTACTCCAGCACTCTGGCCTCATTTTCCAATTCAATGGACTGGCCGTTGCTGACTACCTGGAACGGCGGTTTGATGTCCCTCAATTCATTATGGATTCGAACCAGTTGCTGATAGCGCGGAGAATTGATTAGGTCTTTTCCTACTCTGGAAGCCAAGATCATGCCATTGACCCGGAAAGATATGGTCAGTTCGTAGAGCCCATGTTCTTCATCCCGTTTGAGATCGGCTTTCAGGTCTTTTTGCTTGAACAATTCCTTGATGTTCTCCATTTTGTTCTTGTCCCGCAAAAATTCTTCGTTTGTCAATCCGTTTTCCAGAAGAATGCGGATCAGAAAATATGGAGCATTTTTCTTCTCCAGAGCTTGAATGATATTTCTTTTCGCGCTGACTTTTTTATAAAATCCCTTTAGTTCCTGGCCTTTAATGGTGTTTTTCTTCTTGGAAGACTTGAGTTCAAACTCATCGATTATACGCTGGAGTAAGAATTGTTCGAATTCATTTTCATCCAGGATGTACTTGGAAGACTTTCCCCGGGAGACCTTGTATAAAGGGGGCTGAGCGACAAAGAGATGGCCTTTTTCTATAAGCTCCGGCATCTGCCGGAAAAAGAACGTCATCAGCAGAGTTCTGATATGAGATCCGTCCACATCCGCGTCCGTCATGATAATGACTTTATGATAGCGCAGTTTTTCCAAGTTGAAATCCGAGCCTTCCACTCCAGTGCCCAAACATGAAATCATGAATCCGATTTCATTGCTTTTAATGATTTTATCAAAACGCGCTTTCTCTACATTAAGAATCTTTCCTTTCAGCGGCAGTACAGCTTGGGTGCGCCGGTCACGGGCTTGTTTGGCCGAACCTCCGGCTGAATCGCCTTCAACAAAAAATATCTCCGCTTCCTTGGGGTCTCTGGCCTGGCAATCAGCCAATTTGCCCGGGAGGGAAGTGGATTCCAATATCCCTTTCCGGCGCGCGATTTCCCTGGCTTTGCGGGCGGCTTCCCGAGCCCGGGCAGCTTCATGAATTTTCTCAATGATCTTTTTGGCCACCGGCGGGTGTTCTTCGAAATAATTTGAGAGCTGCTCATTTACGATGGATTCAACGATCCCCTTCACTTCGGAATTACCTAATTTGGTTTTGGTCTGCCCCTCAAATTG
>CAYRTV010000290.1:0-4162 GCA_964427225.1 uncultured Eubacteriales bacterium | reverse complement strand
CTACATCGACCAGGAAAAGATCAAAGCGGAGCATAATAACGGTGTGTTGAAGATTCATATGCCGAAAAAACCTGATCTCAAACCCCGCAGCGTTAAAATTCTAAAACCGGAAAAGAAAAAAGCCATCGACATCAAGTCCAAGAAATAACCGGCAACACGAATTTTACAAAGCCCGGCTTTCAGCCGGGCTTTTTTTTGTCTAAAAAACAGCAATAATATTGCTTTTTTTTTTTGAATGGTTCAGGATAAAAGACTATGAAAAATAAAAAACGTCCCTTCTCCCGGCGTGAATTTTTAAAAAAATCAGCGGCTGCCGCCGCCGGGCTCACTATTGTTCCTAGGCATATTTTAGGCGGACAAGATCATCCCCCTCCCAGCGATCAGCTTACCAAAGCTGTTATCGGAGTCGGGGCCATGGGCCGTGCCCATCTTACTTATCCGGGATCCAGATTGTTAGCGGTCTGCGATGTGGATAAGGAACATCTCAAGCAAGCTTTGGAAATAAGCGGTCCGGATGTCAAAGGGTATCATGACTTCCGCGAAATTTTAGCCAGAGAGGACATCGATATTGTCCATATTCCCACTCCTCCACACTGGCATGCGCTGATCTCCATTGCCGCCGCCGAGTCCGGCAAGGATATTTGGTGTGAAAAACCTATGACCAGAACTATCGGCGAAGGCCGGGAAGTGGTTAAGGCCATACAGCGTTACGGCCGAATTTTCCGCATCAACACCTGGTTTAGGTTTGAAGGCCGGTTTTATGGAATTGGAACCACTGTCAAACCGATAAAAAAAGTGGTGGAAAACAGACTTCTGGGTTGGCCTTTAACCGTAACCGTCAGCGGGGTTACCGGATTCGACTGGAAGTTTTACTGGCGCGGCAAGACGCATCTGCCTCAACAGCCGGTCCCCGAGGCCCTGGACTACAATTTGTGGCTGGGGCCGGCTCCGGAAAAGCCTTATCATCCCCATCGCGTTCACAACACCTTCCGTGGATACTGGGATTACGACGGCGGCGGTTTGGGAGACATGGGGATGCACTATCTGGACCCGGTTCAATATCTGCTGGAGAAAGATCATACCAGCCCCATAGAAATCGAAGCTGACTGTCCCCAGCAGCACCCGGATGCATGCGGCATCTGGAGACGGATTGAAATGACTTATGCCGACGGGTGTAAAATTATTCTTGACGGCGAAAATAAAGATAAAGACGCTCCATTTATTGAAGGCCCGGAAGGTAAACTCTACAAAGGTTTTGAATCTAATATTCCCCGCCTCAGAGAAAAAATCGCAGCTCTTCCCGATCCCAAACCTCAGCTTACTGATTTTTCTCAAGCGGTAAAAAGCCGCCGTCCCTTCACCTTAAATGAGGAAATTGGGCACCGGTCATGCATTCTGATTAATTTAAGTAAAATTGCCTTGAGATTAGGGCGGAAGCTCAGATTCGATCCGGAGGAACAGGTCTTTGTCCGGGACCCGGAAGCAAATCGCCTTGTAAATCAACCGATGCGGTCACCCTGGCGTGTATAGACGGAGTCGATATGACAAACACGAATAAGAGAAGTAAATATATACTGTTCCTTTTTCTTCTGTCTCTTTTTATTGCTTCAACAGGTTTTGTACCCTTAAAATACCGCAGCGATGTTCCGGCTTCAGAAATAGACGACATCCTGTCCCGGCTTCCTTCTGAAAACAATGCCCAGCTAGCCGGGTTCGCCGAAAAATTATTCTCACTGGGCCCCAAAGGTCTAAAAAAAATATGCCTCAGGGTCCAAGCCCCCGGAGAAAGCAAAGACACAACCGCCCGTTACGCGATCAGCGGATTAGCCGTCTACGCAGGGCGTATAGAAAATGAGCGGAGAAGACGGATGTTGGTAAATGCCTTGGCCGATGCCTTAAGGGATCACCCCAATAAAAGGGCCAAGCCTTTCCTCATTCAAATGCTCCGGCTGACCGGCCGGCGGGATGCGGTTAAACCTCTGAGCCGGTGCCTCAAAGCCCCGGGATTATGCCGTCCCGCCGCCCGGGCACTGCGGTCCATCGGAACTGCAGCCGCCAAGAAAACCCTGCTTAAAGCCTTGAAGGACGCCCCCGTAAAATGCCGGATAACCCTCGTAAAACACCTGGGAGAACTCCGTACGCAAAAGATAAAAAAAATCATTCCCTACATCTCCCATAAAAATCCGGAACTCCGGCAAACAGCATTATTCGCTTTAGCCAACTCCGGAATGCCTGAAGCGGAAGAATATTTACTGCAATCATATGTTCTCTCCTCCCCAATGGAAAGAGCCGGCGCTCCACATTTGCTGCTGCTTTATGCACGCAGGCTGGCCGCAGGCAACCGCCCAGAAGCAGCTTTAAATCTGTCCCGGAAAATTATTGAAAATTTCCGGGCGCCGCGGGAAATTCACATTGCTTCCGCTGCTCTCAGCCTGATTGTCGATATCCAGGGAAAGAAAGCTATGCCTGACCTGCTTAATGCGGCAAAAAGCACTCAATCGGAATTAAGGGGACAGGCGTTCCGGTTGGCCGGCGCTTTTAAGGAAGAAGAGCTCACCCGGACCTGGATTGACACCGCTGAAAATACAGATCCGGATGTTAAAGCAGAGATCATAGCGCATTTAGGAGACTGCTGCGACGAATCTGCCGGAATGTATATCCTTGAAAATTTAACCGCCGACATTCGAGAAGTCAGGCAGGCGGCGCTTGAAGCCGCGGCTGCTTGCGCACAACCCAAAATGCTGCCTGATCTAATCAACCATGTCCAAACCGCCCCGGAAGCGGACCTGCCCTTCATTACCCAGGCTTTGTTGCGGATGCCGGCCGGCCCAACCATTGCCGCTGCTGCGAATATTTTTCCGCATGTCTCTCCAAAAGCTAAAATCGCCCTACTGCAAGTTCTGTCCGCCCGCCGCGCCCGCGCCCACTCCGATTTAGCTTTTTCCCAATTGGAAAATAAGAATGATGAGCTGAGGGAGACAGCATTTTCCTCCCTGGAAAACATGGTATCGGCTTCAGACATCTCCCGCCTGATTGATCTGTTGTTTCAACTAAATGATCGAAAAGAAATTAACTTCGCCCAAAATGCTCTGGCCGCCAGCGTCAATCAGATCCCCCGGGCTGGAAACCGGACTGCTCCTGTTCTTGAAGCCCTGAAAAAAGCTGAGGTAAACAAACGGATTGATTTTCTCCGGCCTTTATCAAAGATCGGCGGACAAAAAGCATTACAGGCAGTCGTTGAAGCCCACAAAGAGAGTGACCTGAGAATGAAAACCGCGGCTGTCTATACTTTATCCGAATGGCCGGAATTTTCGGCCGCCGGCCCCCTGCTTGAAATTGCACGCAAAACGAAATGGCGAAAACACCGCTATCTGGCTTTACAAGGCATCACCCGGCTGGTAACTGAATCAGATTTGCCATCCAGCCGAAAGGTGGAGTGGTTTAATCAAGTGATTGCTCTCCCTCAACATCAGGAAAATGTCAGGGTCATTCTCTCCGGGCTTTCAAAGATAAAATCCCGCGAGGCCTTATCCATGGCGGAAGGTTTTTACAGCTGGGAAGGTCTGGAGAAAGAAACAGCCTGGGCAGTGATCCAAATAATTCTTCCAAGTCCCGAAAAGGAGGGCATGCAAGGTGCTGACCTGATTCCGCATTTAGAAAAAACCCTGAATATTATCCAAAACGAATATGACAGGGAACGGATTTTGCGGTATATTGAAAACCTTCAACCTGTCCGGGCTAAAGTCACGGCACGGATTTCTTTGGCTCCGGCCGCCAACAGCACCCGGCTGCATTCCTGCAATGTGGCCCCGGTGGTGTAAACATCATCCAGCAATAAAATAATTTTACCTTTTATTTTTTCAGGATTTTTCAAAGCAAATACTCCCTGGATATTACGGCCCCGATCCGCTGCACTTAAAGATGTTTGCGGAGGGCGGTGAACCGGGCGGTGCAAAACTTTGCCCTCAAGCTGGATGCTTAACCTTGAAGCCAGCGTCCGGGCTAAAACCAGGGATTGATTGAATCCCCGCTGGCGGCGTCTTTTTTTGTGCAAAGGAACCGGGATCATTACATCCGCATTCCGCCTCAACTCTTTATCCCAATGCAGGCTGGAATACATAAACTCGGCCAGCGGGTGCTCCAAAACTCGGTATTTCCGGTA
>CAYRTV010000289.1:0-4163 GCA_964427225.1 uncultured Eubacteriales bacterium | reverse complement strand
CGAGATCGTTTCACGTGACTGGAGTTCAGACGTGTGCTCTTCCGATCTGCGGAGATACAGCTTTGCCTCATACGGAAGTCCAAGATTATGGCGAAGCAGCAGGGATTCGTTGGTCAGAATATCATCCCGGCTGCCGCGGGCCGCGATCCGGCCGTGGTCGAGAAGGATAATCTCCGGGCAGAGCTCCCAGGCCAGGTCCAGATCATGGGTGGCGATGAGCTTGGTGGCTGAAAGGTTTTTAAGAATCCGGATAAATTGCCGGCGGGATCCGGGATCCAAGCTGACACTGGGCTCATCCAGAACCAGAATCTCCGGTTCCAGCACCAGCACGGTGGCCAGCGATATTTTCTTTTTCTCTCCCAGGCTCAGATGCTGGGGGTTTTTGTCCTGCAATTCCTGCAGGTTCAAGGAGACGAGGATATGGTTCACCCGCTTTTCCGCCGTTTTTCTATCCAAACCGGCGTTCATCAGCCCGAACGCCAGGTCATCGAAAACTGTGGGCATAAACAACTGATGGTCGGGATTTTGAAACACCAGCCCCACTTTTTGCCGAATAAAATCAAGATGCGGCTTCTTGACCGGGCGCCCCAGCACGTCGATATGTCCGTTTCCTTTAAGCACGCCGTTTAAATGCAGCAGCAGGGTGGATTTACCGGCTCCATTGGGACCGATGAGTGCCAGATGCCGGTTCTTCGCCAGGGTGAAATCAATGCGATCCAGAGCCGGGGACCCGTCGGGATAGGAGAAAGAAAGGCCTTTGACTGTGATCAAATTCATGGGACCGCCACCTGGATAAGGACCGCAGCCAGTCCGAATCCCAGCATAAAGGAATAATCTTTAAATTCAAGCCGCAAGGGGTTGCGGGAGGGCAGCCGGCCGTTAAAGCCCCGGGACAGCATGGCCGCATAAATGGCTTCACTGCGGCCCAGGGCATTGAAGAGTATATGCGGCGCCAGCCGGGCGGTCATTTTAATGGAATCCCGTTTTGTGATCCGGCCGAAGCGGCGGGATGTCCAGGCCCGGCGGGTGGTCTCGATTTCCTGCAGAAAGAGGGCCATATAGCGCTGGGCAAAAGTAAACAGCGAAGTGACCATCGCAGGAACTTTCCATTTCTGCAGCCCCTGGATCAGGGAGGAAAAACCTGTTGTCCGGATTAAGACCAAAAGCGCCAGCAGGCATAGCCCGGTTTTGATCACCAATTCCCGGGATATAAGCCACTTTTCCGCGGGAGGAATCGAAGAGAAGAGCTGAAGGCTGAGGATGAGGAAACCCAGCAGCGGAATCAGCAGCAGTATGCGTCGCAGAACAACAGGAAAGGAAACGCCTGAAAATGCTGTCAGGCCTGCGGCCATCAAAAAATACAGCAGGAAACGCAAATCCGCTTCGCGCGGAGTCCAAACCACCAATAAGATAAATAAGAAAACGGCAAATAATTTACTGCGCGGGTCAAGTTGGGTCATTATGCGGTTGCGGATGCGATATACAGAGAGGGCCGGTCAATTATTTTAGCCTGGGTAAACCCGGAGTCACGCAGAAATTTTTCCATTTCCTTTCGGGAGGGGAGGAGATCCTGCGTCACCGGTCCTTTGACCTTTTTGTGAAAGTGATTGAGCTCATCCCGGCTCATAAGGTGGGCGATATATAGAGTCTTCCCGGGCTTGAGGATGCGCTGGAATTCTTTAAGGGTTTTCCCTTTATCGGAAAAATGGGGAAAAGCCGCAAAGCAGATCACCGCATCGAAAATTCCTGCAGCCAGCGCCGGATGCTGGGCATCCGCTTGGATGAAATGCGTGCATTCATGCTGGTGGTTTTGCTGGGCAATCTGAATCATTTCGCAAGAAAAATCCGCTTCCACAATGGTGCCTGATCCGCCGATTTTTTTGCGGATAAACGGAATAAGCCGGCCGGTGCCGCCGCCTATGTCGAGAACTCTCTGCCCACGGTGCAGTTTTAAGTGCGAAAACAGAATCCGCAGCTTGTTCTGTTCATCCGCATTGCGGTGTTCCTCTTCCCAATCCTGTGCGATATTGTCAAAAAATTCCTGTTTATTCATTTATGTCTCCGAAAAACATGTCATTCTGATGGGTGCCCTCTCATGATGACTTTCCTCCTACTCCATAGTTGTCAATAACTTCAGCCGCCCCTCCAGGCTTTTCACAAGCGGCGGAATGATCACCAATATCAATACAATCCCGGGAAGGCCCCGTACGACCGATACGATTCCCAGAACGCCCTGAGGCAGGTCCAGCCAGGAAGCGGCCAGCAGCACGCTGCCGAACAGCACCAGCCGGTCCAGAATCAGGGACATAATAAGCGTTGGGTACACACCCCAGCGGAATTTATGATGCAGCCAGGCCGTCCCGCCCCCCAAAGCCATGCCCTCAAGCATCATGATAAAAGCGATCGGCGGAAAAAAGGGAGGCATGCCCGTCAAGAGCGCTGATACCAAGGGGGCAGTGCATCCCACCGTCAATGCAACGACCGGTGCTGTGAAAAATCCGGCCAGCAGAATGGGGAAAAACATGGGCAGAAAAGCGCTGCCCAGCCCGGCGGCATGAAACAGCACCGGCAGCACCAAGGCCAGGGCGAGGAATAATCCGCCCAGCAGCAAATCCCGTCCGCTGTACATCAATAAGACATCCTAATCCCCAGGTTGAGACTGCGTCCGGGCATGGGATAGCGTCCAGCCGACATACCGGGCAGGTCGACATATATCAAATAATCCGTGTCGGTCAAGTTATGCACATTCATGAAGATTTCCCAGGCAGGCAGGAACCGCCAGCCCAAGCGTCCACTCAGCAGGAAGTAGCTGGGAATGCGGATGGTGGAAAAGTCGCCGGCGTAGTAATCCGCCACATACTGGGCGTTCAAGGAAGCGGATACGGTCCGCCAATGAAAGCGGAAGGAGCCGTCCAGCTTATGCCCGGGCCGGCCGCGGGTTTTTTCGCCCGGGTCCATATAGGAATAAAACATCCTGGCTGAGAAATTGGTATGCGGGGCGGCATTAAGCCCGAGTTCGAATCCGTTAAACGCAAATTCTCCGGTATTCATAAAGAGAAACATAGGCGGCGCATTGGGATTGGGGCGGGTTTCAATTAAGTTTGAGCCCCGCATATGAAAAAGCGAGGCTTCCGCTGACAGCCAATCGGTCACCCGCTGGTCCAAGCCCAGCTCGAAATTCCATACCCGTTCCGGCTCCAGTTCCGGATTGGCGGGGGGGAACATGAACAGTTCATTGAGCTGGGGGGAGCGAAAGCCCTTATTGACCGTTCCGCGCAGGGATGTCTGCGGAGAAATCTTATATACTGCGCCCAGATGTGGAGCTGTTTCTATTCCATACAAGGAATCGTAATGAAGACGCAAGCCTGCAGACAGGATCCATTTTTGGGCCAAAACATATTGATCGCGCACAAACAGCGCGGCTTCGCTTTTATCCCACTCGCCCTGGGGCCAGTTGAAACTTCTTCCGTTGAGAAACCGGAAATCCAGGCCGGCGGTTAATTCATTATTGGAGAAACGATGAGTAGTATAGCGCAGCACACCGCCGTCGATATGATCTCTGGAATTCCAGCCGTCGGAAAAAACATGCTGGCCGAAATTGCGGTAAAGTTTCAGCATGTATTCATCGGGGCCGGTTTTCTGCCGCAGAGTCAAATCCACAGCACCCCGCTGATAATCATTCCAAAATCGCAGATCCGGCATGTCTATGGTGCCGGCTTCATGCTTGCGTCCGTCATAATATTTTCCCTGCAGGTTAAGCTCCAAGCCGCCCGGCGTGGTGTAACGGACTTTAGCGGTGGCGGTGTTGGCCGCGTAATCGGAATGAGCCCGGTGGCCGTTGCTTTCGCTGCGGTCCAGGGTGAGATAATACTGGAACCGGTTGAGACGGCCGCCGTGCCGTAATGTGAACTGGCCGGTGGAAAAGGTGCCGTAAGCAGCCGAAATGTCGGTTTCAAATCCCTCTCCCGGCATGCGGGTGATGATATTGACCACCCCGCCTAAAGCGTCGGAACCGTACAGCGCGGAGGCAGGTCCCCTCACCACTTCGATCCGCTGAATGTTATCCACCGGAAAGGTATGGGTGATGGTGCAGCCGAACAGGCTCATACCTTTCCGGTGGATAACATTCAGCGGATCGAAGTGAGATCGGAAGAGCACACGTC
>CAYRTV010000288.1:0-4165 GCA_964427225.1 uncultured Eubacteriales bacterium | reverse complement strand
GTTTCATCCAATTCCGGGCTGATTTCACCCACCCTCGGTAAGGGATGCATAATCTTCAGGTCTTCTTTAATATGATTCAGCAGGGAACGATTCAGTTTATATGTATTTTTATATTTCTCATATTCTTCAGGATCCGGGAATCTTTCCTTCTGTATACGCGTCACATATAAAATATCTAGTTTATCGCTTACAGAAAACACATCATCTGTTTGATGACATAAGATGTTTTTTTCTTTAAGGTCTCTTATGTAGTGAGTGGGCATCTGAAGAGCTTCTGGTGCTATAAAATAAAAATCCGCTTTCCAATGGCTCAATGCTATGGCCAGGCTGTGAACCGTGCGTCCATATTTCAAATCACCCAAAAAGCCAATCTTCAGACCGTCTATTTGATGCTTGGTTTTCTGAATTGTATAAAGGTCCAGCAATGTCTGAGTCGGATGCTGGTTAGCACCATCTCCGCCATTTATGACCGGGACAGATGCGGCTTCCGCTGCCAGCCGTGCTGAACCCTCGACCGGACTCCTTATGACAATCACATCGCTGTAACGATCAGCCATTTTGGCTGTATCCCAAATGGTTTCTCCTTTTTTTACTGATGATACTTTTTCATCAGTAAATCCAAGGACTTTTCCACCTAAACGGTACATTGCAGTCTCAAAACTCAAGCGGGTTCGGGTGGACGGTTCAAAAAAAAGTGTGGCAAGAATTTTTCCTCTTAGGAGATCAGGATAATCTTCTTCCATTTTTTTTGCCGCATTTAATACATACAGCAGCTCTTCTTTTGTAAAGTCTTGGATCGATACAATATCCCATCCCTTAAACTTCATTTAAAATACCTTCATTTAATTTTATTATTATTCAAACTTATTATAAGTCAAAATGTCAAATTCTGCGTGATAAAAACAGGAAATTTCAGCCATTTCCATATCACTCAAACCAAATTGCCTGGAAAGGTGATTTCTTTTAATTTTAAAATCCTAATCCTTTGTTGTCCCAAAGTTTTTTTTATGCTATAAGCTAAAAGAAAATGCGATACCACATTCCAAAGGAGTCCGAATATGCAAGAATTTTATGTTAACCTCAGCCAATGGATCGACAGCACGGCTCAATTCATTTGGTCGTACATGATTTATGTCCTCTTCGCAGTCGGAGCCTGGTTGACCCTACGCACCGGTCTTATTCAATTCAAACATCTCGGTAAAGGCATGAAGCTGATCTTCAGCGGTTTTTTGGGCAAACCGGCCGGAAAAAAACGGGACGGAGATGTGTCTCCCTTCGCGGCATTATCCACAGCATTAGCAGCCACTGTCGGCAACGGCAATATCGCAGGAGTCGCCACCGCTTTATTCACGGGAGGTCCTGGGGCTATCTTTTGGATGTGGGTCTGCGGTTTCGTCGGAATGGCCACCAAATATTCCGAGGCATTGCTCGGAGTTCACTACCGGGAAAAATTTTCCGACGGCACCATTGCCGGCGGGCCGATGTATTATATCAAAAACGGATTTAAAGGAAAAAAATGGGCCAAAATCCTGGCAGCCTCTTTTACCGTATTCGGGGCATTCGCCGCTCTGTTCGGTACCGGGAACATGATGCAGGCCAACCAGATGGCCCTGGCCTTCAACAGTGAATTCGGCATTCCGAATGTGGTGACCGGTATCACTATCACATTACTCGTCAGCCTCGTAATCATCGGCGGTATCAAACGGATCGGCAAAGTGGCGGAAAAACTTGTTCCCACGATGGTCTTGATTTATTTTGCCTTTGGATTTGCCGTCATTTTTTCTAATATCGGCGATGTCCCCAGGGTGTTCCTTTTGATTTTTCAAGAAGCTTTTTCTCCTTCTGCTGCCGTAGGAGGGTTTATGGGAGCAACGGTTAAAAGCGCAATTCAAATGGGATTCAGGCGCGGACTTCTCACCAATGAAGCCGGGCTGGGAAGCGCTCCCATCGCCCATGCCGCCGCCCAGACTCCCTCACCCGTTCACCAAGGACTCATCGGAGTAGGCGAGGTTTTTATCGATACCATTGTCGTATGCACCATTACCGCCTTGATCAATCTTTCCTCAGGAATGTGGCAAAGCGGACTGGACGGGGCAGCCATGACCGCAGCTTCTTTCTCCAATACTGTTCCAGTCGTGGGCGGGCTGGTCGTCGCTATCTCCTCCTTTCTGTTCGGGTACTCCACTTTGCTGGGGTGGTATTATTATGGGGAGCAGTGTATGAAATACCTCTTCGGGGTCAAAATCACTTACCCCTACCGGATGATATATGTGGTCCTGGTTTTTGTCGGATCGCTCATTTCGATCGAACTGGTGTTTTATATCGGGGATATCGCCAACGCCTTTATGGCTTTCCCTAATTTAATCGCCTTGGCCTTGCTGAGCGGAACAGTCGCCACCCTTACCCGTCAGTTTTTCAAAAAGTATAAACGGCTGGAAGACTTTGATGAATAAATCATTGTAACTCCTGATGCAAGTCATCAATTTAATTCTGTTCGGGACCGGCCATGTAGGCCGCGCATTTTTTGACCTGCTGAACCGGAAGCACCCTTTTTGCCGGACCCGGTACAGCCTTGATTTTAAGATTCGTGCCGTAATCCGCTCTAAAGCTGCTTCTGTCTTATCTGCGTTTCCGGTCTCCGCCGACAAATTGGAATGGAATAATAAGCCGGATTTAAAAAAAATTCTCAAGGATTCATCCCCGGGAGCGGCGGTTATGTGCCTTCCTTCCGCAGAGCAGGATGGGCAACCCGGCAGCGGAATGATTTTATCAGCTTTTTCAGAGGGATGGGATGTCGTCACCGCCGATAAGGCACCGCTGGTAACCGACGGAGCGCAGCTGCTGGAAGCAGCCTGTAAGCAAGGGCGGCGCATGAAGATGAGCGGAGCAGCCGGAGCGGCGCTCCCAGGACTGGACACCGCCCTTTATTCCCTGGCCGGGACTGAAATCACTCTGGTCGAAGGTCTCTTGAACGGGACCAGCAATTACATTTTAACCAGGATCCAGGAAGGAGCAGCTTACGGCTCCGCGTTACGGGAAGCCCAGGAGAAAGGCATTGCAGAACCAGATCCTTCCCTGGATGTTGAAGGCTGGGATACGGCCAAAAAAATGCTGCTGCTGACAAATATCGTGTTCCAAAAAAAGATCCGTTTAACGGATATTCCGGTACAGGGAATCACCGGCTTGAATCCGGATCTGGTGGGAAAAGCCCGTTCCGGAGAAGGCGTTATCAAGCTTTTGGGCCGGCTGCGTCGGGAAAGCGGGAAGTTTCAGCTGGATGTAGGCCCCCGTCTGCTGAATCCATCCCACCCTCTGGCCGGGGTTTCAGGGGCGGATAAGGGAATCAGTTTTGAGACCGACAGTATGGGACGAGTCACAGTGACCGGCGGCCGGTCTGACCCCCAGGGAGCAGCCGCAAGCCTGCTTAAGGACCTGATTGGCCTTTACTCAAATCCCATTTTTTGATACATTAACCACCCACCGTGCGGAGAGGTGTCCGAGTGGCTTAAGGAGCACGCTTGGAAAGCGTGTGTACGGTTTTCCCGTACCATGGGTTCGAATCCCATCCTCTCCGCCACTTTTTTTTAGGCTTTATTTCAAAAAAGACAATCCGGCTGTCATCCGGAGCGAAGCGAAATCCCGAGCTGCTTCGTTTAATTTCGTTTTGCCTGAAGAGTAAAGAGTCGATTAGGAAAAGTAAAAATAAAAATCATGTTGCCCCTTGAAATAAAAAATCTGTCCATTGAACTCCATGGCAAATCGGTCATCTCCGATTTCTCACTGAAAGTACGCACCGGAGAAAAAGTTGTCTTGTCCGGAGCGTCCGGTTCCGGAAAAACAACCTTAATGAACTGCATCATGGGGTTTATCCGGCCACAAAGAGGAAGCATCTGTATTCACGGAGAACTTTTAAATCACAGCAATGTATGGAAACTCCGGCATCAAATGGGTTTGGTCCCTCAAGAACCGCAACTCGGGACCGCATTTGTTGAGAAACTATTGAAGCGTCCATTCGCCTATCATGCCAACCGGGATTTGGATTTTGACGGCCGGCTAAAAGAAGAATTATTCGATATTTTCCAGATGGACTCAATCATTCTCCAAAAAAACACCAAAGAGCTCTCCGGAGGGGAAAAACAAAGGGTGGCGCTTATCTCTTCCCTGC
>CAYRTV010000287.1:0-4166 GCA_964427225.1 uncultured Eubacteriales bacterium | reverse complement strand
TTGTCAAATATCCTCAGGGAGTCGATGATAAATCTTTTAGAGAAGCCATGGCTTCCAATGGCGTGATTGTCGCCGGAGGACTGGGGCCGCTTTCGGGGATGGTTTTCCGGCTCGGGCATATGGGGAACCTCTCGTTTGAGCAGATGAATTTCGCTGTGCATGCGATTGAAAGAAGCCTGAAAGCATTGAATTATTCTTTCGATTCCGAAAAGGGCGTCAAAGCGGCTCAGGAAGTTTTAAAGCAATAGGCTGAGATTAAAATGGCAAGCTCAGTTTATTTTATCCCAGCATCAGAAAAGGAATCAACAAAGGCAATCGCAGAAAAGACAGCTGCCTTGTACCAAAAACTCGGATTGCAGTCCCGGATAAAAAAGGAATCATTTGTCGGATTGAAGCTGCATTTTGGCGAAAAAGGCAACAAGGGATTTATCAAACCATTATGGCTGAATCATTTAATCCGCATGCTTAAAGAAAAGACCCAAAGGGTATTTCTCACTGACAGCAATACCCTGTATGTGGGAAGCCGGTCCAATGCCGTTGAACATACGCTGTTGGCACACGGCCATGGATTTGATGCCGCCCGGCTGGGTATTCCGGTTTTGATTGGAGACGGTCTATTGGGGCGCCAGGATGATGAGATCGATATCCGGAAAGATAGAATTCAAACGGCAAAGATTGCCGGCATTATTAAAGACACGGATATACTGTTGAATTTGAGTCATTTTACCGGACATGTCCTGACGGGATTCGGCGGAGCCATAAAAAATATAGGTATGGGTTGTGCTTCCCGGGCAGGGAAGCTGGATCAGCATTCGGACGTGCATCCCCATATAGATCCCGGTGTATGTAAAAACTGCGGATCCTGTGCTGAATATTGTCCCGCGGATGCAATCGTTGAAAAAGGCGGAAAATCGGTTATTCAGGAAGAAAAATGCATTGGCTGCGGAGAGTGCCTGGTCGCCTGCACCGTCGGGGCCGTTAAGATAAAATGGGATTCCGACAAACAGCGCGTTCAGGAAAAGATGGCGGAGTATGCCTGGACCGTTCATCATCTCCTAAATGGAAGCATGGGTTGTTTGACCTTTCTTATCCGTATCACCAAGGACTGTGATTGCATGGCGAAAGCTCCGGAACCGATAATCGAAGACATTGGTATCCTGGCTTCACCCGATACTGTGGCCATTGATCAAGCGGCCGTTGATTTGGTTATCGACCGCAGCGGAAGTGATGTTTTAAAAGAGCAAACCGGAGTGGATTGGGAACTGCAGCTGCAGCACGGCGAAAAGCTGGGCCTGGGAACTAGAAAATATGAATTGATTGACATTTCTTAAGCCTGCTAATTCACTTTACTCAAAGATGGTTTGCCGCTATAATATGGCGCATATCGGGGCGTAGCGCAGTTTGGTAGCGCACAGCGTTCGGGACGCTGGGGTCGTGGGTTCGAATCCCACCGCCCCGATTTCTTATACCCGCTAATAAAAAATCATAACGCATATCCGGCTTTGATTTATCTTGGAATGACTCTTAACTCTTCACTCTTTACTGTCAACAATAACCTTTTATCGCTTCGCTTCTTGGTATGAACTCGGTATCATTCTTTTAATTAGATGATTTTTTAATACGACAAAAAACGACATTATATGACAATAAGTGACATTTCCGTTTTTTATATTGACGGATTGGCTGTGAGTTTATTATTCTAAAACTGTCCTCATAAAAAGGTGTGCTAATGTCAAAATTGCAAGAGGGGGGGGCTCTCCATTGATAAACATTGACATGAGTGTTTGACCTAAGCCATTCACGGACCGAGATTGGTGCAGATGCCGGTTTGCGGTGAATAACCCGGGTTAGATGTGGAGTTCTATGATATCCCCATCCTCCAGCACATAATCCCGGTTGACTTTTTGGCCTTCATACTTTTTTTCACCCCAAATCCGCGCAAATCTTAGTTTTTCCGCAAAATCTTTATGCACCGCTTTGGCCATATCCATCATAGTGCTTCCCTTTTTAAACACAAAGGGATCATCAAATGACGGCTTTTTGCCGGGAATTTTACTGTAAACACGCAGAACATTAAGGCTGGAAAATATATTTTCGCTCAATTTTTTCAGATTGATTTTATCTTTGGCCGAGACAGAAATAGGCTGAAAGCCTGGATCGATAAATTCCTTGAGCAATTTTTCCTTTTCTTTCCATCCGGAAACATCACATTTATTCAGAATAATGACACATTTTTTCTTGAACAAAGCGCCTTTTTTCACATCATTGCCTTCAGGATCGAATTCTTTTGTGGGGGGGATAAATTGGATTCTTTTTTCCTTAAGAATATCCTGCAGGGTTATGAATTCTTCGGCCGGTTCCGAATCGGCAAGGGATAAAACCATCAGAACGATATCTGCGTTTTTTATCAGTTCAGGATGCCAGGTTTCCATGTAATCAGGTGTAATAGGGGGAGTATCGACTAATTGAATTTGAACATTCTCAAACGGCATCATAGCCGGATAGGGAGTATGAGTTGTAAAGGGATAATCCGCCACTTCCGGTTCGGCATTGGTCAGCGATTCCACTAATTTTGATTTTCCTGTATTGGCGGGCCCGATCAATACGGCCTGGCCGGCCCCGGTTTTTTCGATATGGTGAGGCGATGCGTGGTGGGCCACAGCAGCCTTTTTCTGAGATTGCGACCTAAGCTTGGCGATCTTGGATTTATACAGCGCCTGGAGTTTTTCTGTTCCCTTGTGCTTTGGAATGATGGAGAGCAGCTCCTCCATAATGGCCATTTTTTCCCGGGGGTCTTGGGCGGACCTCAATTTCTTCTCGATTTCAAAATATTGAGGTGGTAAATTCGCAGGCATTGGAAAAAATTATAGCGGATTCAGGGAGTTTTTTCAAAATAATTCCCCGGCCGAAATGATTCATACGCCGGTATCGCCTACGGCAAAAGAGTGGAAATTTCCCGTGTTTTTGAACTGAAATTTCGGAAATCCAGCCTGCTTTTTGCAAAAAATCGGCCGGCAATGGAAAAAAACTTTTAAATATCACGTAAGTCATTGAAGAGAATATAAATACATATAGTGGTTTCATTGAAAAAATACCCAAAATACGGTATAATTAAGCGTGCACAATATTAACAGGAGTTATGAGAAATCCCACCGCCATAACTCATCATTTCTATAAAAGTGAGTAAGATGGAAAAGAAAGACTATAACGCTGAAAGTATAAAAGTTTTAAAAGGTTTGGAAGCGGTTCGGAAGCGACCGGCCATGTATATCGGGAGCACCGGACAGGAAGGCCTTCATCATTTAGTTTACGAAGTTGTGGATAACAGCATTGATGAGGCATTAGCCGGATACTGCAGTAAAATCGATGTCCTTATTCACGAGGATCACAGTGTCACTATTATCGATAACGGGCGCGGTATTCCGGTAGACCGGCACAAAAAAGAACGCAAACCCGCCGCAGAAATTGTGATGACCACTCTGCATTCCGGCGGGAAATTTGACACCAAGACCTATCAGGTTTCCGGGGGGCTGCATGGGGTGGGGGTATCCGTCGTCAACGCGTTGTCGGAAAAACTGGAAATGGAAATAAAGCGCGACGGAGGTGTTTATACCCAAAGCTTCAAGCGCGGACGTCCGGTCACCAAGCTGGAACAGATTGGAAAAACCCGGCGCACCGGGACCACGATTACATTTCGTCCCGATAAAGAAATTTTTCAGGAATTCGAATTCAATTTTGAAATTTTAAGCCGCAGAATGCGGGAATTGTCTTTTTTGAATAAAGGACTTAAGATTTCAATTGTCGATGAACTCAGTGAAAAACGGCATGATTTTCAATATAAAGGCGGAATAAAAGAATTTGTTGAATACCTCAATCAAACCAAAACCGCGATCAATCCGAAACCTATTTATTTTGAAAGTGTTAAAGATGACATCGTAGTTGAAATGGCACTCCAGTACAATACCAGTTATACGGAAAATATTTTCTCGTTTGTAAATAATATCAACACCCGGGAAGGCGGAACCCACTTGATTGGATTCAAAACCGCCTTGACCCGCTCAATCAACAATTACACATCCAACAGCAATGTGAAAAAAGAACTAAAGGAAAATGTCAGCGGCGACGATACCCGGGAAGGCTTATGTGCGGTGATTTCTTTGAAATTA
>CAYRTV010000286.1:0-4184 GCA_964427225.1 uncultured Eubacteriales bacterium | reverse complement strand
GAATTCATCTCCAAAAATGAAGATTTATTGGACTATGTAAAAGATCTAATCATTCGGAGCATGGCGGTTTATTCCGTCTTGATGGATGTCAACAGCTATTTTATCGAACAGAACCAATTCTTAGTGCTGGCCCGTTTGCGGGAAAGAGACTCCAATGGGAGGAGGTTTGAAATAAAATTTTATACTCATTCTCCCCGGGAGCTGATGACGAATTACAAAGATAAAATCTATATCGGGCGCGACTTCGTTGATCTTTTCCATTTCAAGCGCAAGCATTTCGGTGTCAAAGAACTGATAATTTCTTTGGCCGATCAAAACCGTTCACTGCTCGAAAAAGCCGAACAAAAATTGAAAAAGCCGATGAATTACAAATCGTTTTTTCAGGAAATAAGTGAATATATTAGCGAACTTCAGAATGAAAGTTTAATTTTGCTGCAGTCCCTCCCCCCGTACATTGATTTTGATAAGATGAAAGGGGCCGATTTGATTGATATCAATGCGCAGTACCGCACCATTAATCATTATCTGATCGAGCTGCGGGATGAAGTGGCTGAATTTGAAAACACCCTGTTTAAAAATGAATCCGGTTTTGTCCGGTATGCCACCAAGTTCAAGAAAGATTTAACCAACCTGATTGCCTATTTCAATATTAAAATCAACGGCAACCTGTCACAAAGGATTTTTCATTACAAAGTCCGGGATTGATTGAGACTTAATTTTCTCCTGCAGGTTCCACCCAAATGGTTCCGTATTTTGTAAAAAGGGATATCAAGTGTTGGGGGGCGTCTCCTGAAAAGGATTTCTTGAGAGTATGGCCGTTTTCAATCCGGATTTCCGGACCCGCCGGATAATTCCAATTCACTTTTCCCCTCTCAGCTTGAGCGGACAGCCAGAGCTTTTGATTGCGCGGCCAATACAAATAAATATCTGAAATATCTCCCTGCACTGTAATGGAATCAGATAATCCTTCCGGATAAAGGCTGACTTTGCCGTTGGAATGGATAACCGTGGTTT
Organism: uncultured Eubacteriales bacterium; assembly: GCA_964427225.1. GTDB lineage: Bacteria > Acidobacteriota > Aminicenantia > Aminicenantales > Aminicenantaceae > CAYRTV01. Next base: position 3,170 of record CAYRTV010000286.1, on the reverse strand, counting down.
TTCCGGTGAAATCGGAAATCGAAATGTCCCGGTAGGAAGACGACACATAAATTTCCTGCATATCGATATCGTCCGCTTCTATAGCAATGCTTTTGCCGCGGATATCTAAAACTGGTCCTTTTATGCAGGCCACCTGGATGCGGGCATACTGATTTTTTATTTCCAGACCGCCGTTGATTCCGGAGGCCGTGATATCCGCCTGCTTGGCGTTGATTTTAACCGGTCCCGTATCTTGAAGGCGGATGGATTTATAGGAGCTTTCTATCTCCATCCTTCCCTTTATGGACCTGGCGGTCACACGAGTCTGTGGACAGGAAAGCTCAACGCCGTTGGCGATATTCTCCAAATCGATCCGGCCGTATTCGGTTGTGATGGTCGTGCCGCCTTCCACACGCTGGACTTTGATGTCGGATCCGCTGCTGTTAATAGAACAGCGGCCTCCGACCTGGTCAACATCGATAGTGTGATGCCGGTTTTTTATGCTTAAATTAGTCTTGATTTGGGCGGCGGTCACATCTCCGTACCGGCTGCTGATATCCGCTTCCCTGACTCCGAAAACCCTGACGTCTCCTGCCGCTTCAGTAATGGCAACTCTGCATTCAGATGGGAGTTCTATGGAAAAATCAGCTTCAAATCTTTTGTAATCAAGGTCATCCCGGTTGGTGGAAATAATCATTTTTTCGCTCTTTTGATCCACGATGATTTTTAACGATTGCGCCAGCCTGGCTGCTTCGGCTTCGGAATTATGCCGGATTCGCTTCTCCAGCTTGATTCGGACCGATTCGCTTTGGAGAGATTCAATCCGAACCGAACCATCGGGGCTGATAATTTCGACGGCGGCTGGAATGGGCCCCTCCACTTCTTCAACGGCAAGATGAGTGAAAACATCCTGAGGAAAAAAGATGTCTTCACCCAAATAAATGTCCCAATCCAGTTGTCCGGTCTGGAGCTGGGTGAATAAGACCCCTGCGACGACCAGGAAAACCAGCAATATGAATTCTTTAGGCTTCATGGCTCTAATCTTTATTGCGGGATTCCTGCAAGCCGAAATACAGCTTCCAGCCTCCCCAAATAATGAGAATGACCGGCCACAGCCGGGCTACGAGGTCCCAAACATCGAAATTAATATTATCCAGGAAGAATATCAATCCGATGATAATAAGGATGATACCCCAGAGTAATGAGTCCTGTTTGGCTTTGGTTGTCATGTTATCCTCCTATGCTTCCTCTTTACCGGCTGCGAACTCATAGACAAGTTTTATGCCGATGGCAATAATGATCAAGGGCCAGAGGTCAAACAGGGTGCCGTAATCAATAATATCGAAATTGGCCAAAATCAATATGCCTCCCAGGGCCATGAGCACGATACCCCAGAAGATGGAACCGGATTTCACGGCTTCAGGAACTTCTTCCACTCCGGCTGATTCCGGCACAACCCCTGTCTGCGCGGCTTGCTGGTTAATGAGTCTTGCGGTCTGGATGGAATCGAATATTTGATAGATAACAAAAGCGGCCAAAGTTAAGGCAAGAAAAGGCTGTCCTTCACCGGTTGTCTGAAGAGTCACTAATCCGGCAAAAATGAGAAAGAACATGACCGCTTTTTTAAATTGACCATTATACAGCGGCCCGACTCCAAAGGGAAAGAAGAAGGCCAGAATACCGGCCAGCGCCGGTGATTTCGGGGGTCTTTGCACAATCACTTCTTTTTCGTTTGGTTTATTTTCCATTTTATCCTCCATTTTTTTCCGTGTCTCCTTTTGGGGTTATGTTTTTTATGGAATGAACCACATTATCTTTATATACAGCCAGGAAATCGGTAAACGATTCCGCCCGGACGTATAAGCGCTGGATCTTGCTGTAGCCGATATGCAGCTGCCGATCCAAAGACTGTTCGATTTTCTCCCTGTCCGGGTGCATCAGGAACAGGGAAAGCAGGGTCAGCATAACCGTAAAGGCGGCCATCACCGGCTGCAGCGCCGGACGGAACAGGACATCGAAATTCAACTGGAACCAGGTTTTTTTCCGGGTGGCTCCGATTTCCGCTAACCGGACATGAAGTTCGGGGCTGACCTCGAGTTGCGGCCATTCCGACAGCGCGGCTTGTGCCGAGCGCATATGTTCCAGGAGTTCCCGGCATTCCGGACATCGATGTATATGCCGCTCGAATTTTTCATTTTCTTCGAAAGACAATTCTTGGTCCAGGTAAGGCGAAATAAGCTGTTTAATGTGCTCGCAGTTCATGATTCACGCTCCTTTCCTTTTTTTATGTGCGCCGCCAGCTGCAGCCGGCCGCGGTTGACCCGGGATTTAACGGTCCCCAAGGGCAGTTCCATAATTTCCGCGATTTCATCATATTTTTTTCCCTGGATATCTCTCAGAATTATGACCATGCGCACATCGGGGGAGAGCGTTTCCAATCCTTTCCAAACGGTTTCTCTTGCTTCGCTGCGGCGGATGCCTGATTCCGGATCGGTCCCCGGACCGGATGAAAGATTAAATTCCTGAAATTCATTTCTTTTCTGCTTTTCCAGCTTATGTTTGCGGTAATTATCGATCAGGTAATTCCGGGAAAGGGTCAGAATCCAGCCGTCAAAACTTTTTGTGTAATCATATTTGGACAGGTTATGGTGGAGCTTCAGAAATATATCCTGGGTCAGGTCTTCCGCTGCTTGATAAGAACCTCCGAACTGGTAGGCCAGATTGAAGATTCTTTTCGAATAGGTGTTAACCAGCATTTCCCAGGCTCCTTGATGTCCTTGAAGACATTTTTTTATTATTTCTTTTATTTCCACTTGTCACACCTATCTAGACGAGAAGCCGTTTAAAAATGTTCTGTCAGCCCGGGAAATCACTACCATCATTTGGGATGTATTATATAATAAGAGCCATTAGAGAAAAAATGACAGCGGAGCTGTCATCCTGAGCGAAGCGAAGGATTCCAAGCTGCATCGTTTAGCCTGAATGATTTATAAACAAATTGCGATGATTTTGCAAATTCTTTTTTATCAGCGATTAACATGATTTTTATTGAAAGTTCAAATGGAACGTTTTTCATTTGCACATTTATATTATAATCGCCATTTTTTTACCCTTCAGGCGGGCCGAATCTCACCGCATCTTCCGGCTTGCAGCTCGTCGTCGTGAAGTGACGACCTTGATTGAATCAATGT
>CAYRTV010000285.1:0-4208 GCA_964427225.1 uncultured Eubacteriales bacterium | reverse complement strand
GCCGCGGAGGCGGAAACGATTCATTCTGCGAAGCAGTCTAAGATCCCCACGGCCGTTGCCGCGGCCTGGGGATGACATGCGTATGCTGACGCGGAGGCGAGGTGCGGCCAAGGCTAGGTGAATTTGAGACGGCTGGCCTTTTCAATTGCTTTCTCCGCCTCCAAACACACGAAGCGGTTCGCATCCCGCAGCATCGGCATCAGAAGTTTAAGGCACTCATCCCCGCCGATTTCCCCTAAAGCCCAGGCAGCGGTTTTCCTGACCTCAACATTCCGGTCCTTAAAAAGGGGAATAACATTTTCCAGAAAGCGGGGATCCTTCCGTTTCCCCAGGATGACCAGGGCCGCGCATCGGACAAACCAGTGATGATGGCGGAGCTTTCTTTGGATATCTCCTGGATTCAAACGGAGGCGGTTGACCAGCTGCTTGACGGCCCAATCTCGAGTTTTTTCATGAGAATCTTCTATCAAATTCCATAATTCTTCCTCTGAGGAGGGTATGCTTCCGCTTTCTTTGAGATGGTTATCTGTTCCGGATACAGGAAGGTTTTGTTTCGGTTGATCCTTTACCGGCATATTAATCCTTCCGGATACCGTTCCCGCCGCCGGCTTAGACCTGTTCCAGCAAATGTCCCATTTTTTCTTTTTTGCACTTAAGATAGCTGAGATTGGTTTTATTGGGTTTTATTTCTATCGGAACCCGGTCGACGATTTCGAGTCCGTATCCGCTTAAACCGATAAATTTGCGAGGATTGTTGGTGATCAGTTTTATTTTTCTGACTCCGAGTGACACCAATATCTGTGCGCCGATACCGTAATCGCGCTGATCGGGTTTGAAACCGAGCTTACGATTGGCTTCCACAGTGTCGGCTCCTTTATCCTGAAAGGCATACGCCCGGATCTTATTGGCGAGGCCGATGCCCCGGCCTTCGTGATTCATCATATAAAGAATAATTCCCCGGCCGGCCTTGTCCACCATTTCCATTGCCGTGTGCAATTGGTCCCCGCAATCGCACCGGGAGGACCCGAAGGTGTCTCCGGTAAGACATTGAGAATGGGCGCGTACCAGAACCGGAGTATCCTTCTCGATTTGACCTTTGACCAAAGCGATATGATGTTCATTGCGGATGGAGTCTTCATAAACCAAAACCCTGAAGCTTCCAAAGCGAGTGGGCAGCGCGGCTTCTTCGATCTTATACACCAGGATTTCCTTCTGCATGCGGAATTTAATCAAATCCGCTACTGTGAGAATGGGAATACCATACTTGCGGCTGAATTCCTTCAGCTCCGGCATGCGGGACATGGTCCCGTCTTCATTCATGATTTCACAAATCACTCCGGCGGGAGATAGGTCCGCCAGCCGGCTTATATCCACCGAAGCCTCAGTCTGCCCCGCTCTTTTCAGAACTCCTCCTCTCTGGGCCTGCAGGGGGAAAATATGCCCCGGCCTGACCAGATCAGCGGACTTTGCTCCGGGATCAATAGCGGTGAGAATAGTCTTGGCTCGGTCATATGCGGATATTCCGGTGGTAATGCCGTCTTTAGCATCAATGGAAACAGTAAAAGCCGTTTGGAAACGGGCCGTATTCTGTTGGACCATAAGGGGCAGGTCGAGCTGCTGCAGTCTTTCTCTGGTCAGGGAAAGACAAATGAGGCCCCGGGCTTCTCTGGCCATGAAATTAATGATATCCGGCGTGACTTTTTCTGCGGCGACCATGAGGTCGCCTTCGTTTTCCCGGTCTTCATCATCCACGATAATGATGAGTTTTCCGGCTTTTATGGTTTTAATCGCTTTTTCTACTGATTGAAGGGCTGATTGATTCATTGGAATTCCTCAGGAAGCTGCAATTATTGTTTAACCGTCCAATTATACACATATTTCCCGATTATGTCACATTCGAGATTGACTTCCTGAGCCCTCCGCAGGGAAGACAAATTGGTGTCTTTCAGGGTGAGGGGAATGATTTCGATGGCAAAATCCCCTTTTCCCATATCGGCTATCGTGAGGCTGACCCCATTGACGGCGACGGATCCTTTGGGAATAAAATAAGGCTCCAGCTCACGGGGATAGGAGATGTGTATTCGTTTGCCGCCGCCGCGGGCCCGGATATCTATAATCTTTCCGGTACCGTCGATATGCCCGCTGACCAGATGCCCGCTCAGCGGCTGGGAGAGCGTCAATGGGAGCTCGAGGTTGAGGACATCGCCGGAACGGAGTTTCCCCAGGTTGCTTTTATCCAGAGTTTCCCGGCTGAGGTAAAAATGAAGATTTTTCCCGCTTTTTTTCTCAACGCTCAGGCAGACGCCGTTAACGGCCAGGCTTTCCCCCAGCGCCAAAGCTCTCAGCGGGTCCGGAACTTCTATCACCGCGGCCGCTTTTCCTGAGCGGTAGGAAACAAATTTGCCGGTATGCCGAATAATTCCGGTAAACATTAAAAGTATCCCTCCAAAACGATATCTGTACCGAGTGAAAAAACACGGGTCCGCTTCAGCTGCAAAGCATCTTTAATCCGAAGGACCCCGTCCCCTTGATACAGGTTGGGAGCCTGCCGGCCTCCGATAAGCTTAGGCGAAAGAGTGAATACTGCCTTATCCGCCAGCCTTTGTTTAAAAAAAGAGGTATGCAGCCGGCCGCCCCCTTCCACGAGGACACTCGAAATCATCCGTTTTCCGAGGGAATGAAGAATTTCTTCCAAGTTAATAAGCCGGGTGTTTTCCTGCAGCGGAATGACCTCAACCCCCTGACTCCGCAGAATCCGGGATTTTTCCGGGTCGGGATCAGGCAGGGTATAGATGATGATTTTTCCCCGGTCAAGAGTTTTCAGAATGGCGGCATTCAGGGGAATACGTAAAGATGAATCCAAAACAATCCGGATTATGGGTTTATTCCGCCAGCCTGGATGGCGGACGGTCAACCGGGGGTTGTCGGACAGGAGCGTGCCGGCTCCCACCATGATTGCATCGTATTCTCCACGGAGGAGATGGATATAATTCCGGGTGGATTCCGAAGAAATCCATTGTGAATCTCCGCTCCGTGTCGCCAGTTTGCCGTCCAAGGACAAAGCGGCTTTCAAGGTGATGAAAGGGATCCCGCGGGTGATGTGCTTGAAATAAGCTTCATTAAGCCGGCGGTTTTCTTCCCGCATTAAACCCAGTCTGACTTCAATGCCGGCGGCTTTCATTTTGCTGATTCCCTGTGAGTGCACGATGGGGTTAGGATCCAGGTCGGAAACCACAGCTTGTTTCAATCCGGATGACAGAATTTTATTGATACAAGGAGGGGTGCGTCCCCAGTGCGTACAGGGTTCGAGTGTCAAGTAGAGAGTGCTTTCCTTTACTCGGGAACCGGCCATATCCAGAGCAGCGGCTTCTGCATGCGGACAGCCAGGTTTTTCATGATAACCGTAACCAAGGATTTTCTGATTTTTCACGACAACTGCGCCGACATGCGGATTTGGGCTGGTCCAGCCTCGCGCCTTTTGCGCCAGAGAATAAGCCATCCGCATAAAGGCAATATCTTGTGCTGCATTCATGATAAAAGGGCCGCTGCGAATTGCTCAGCGGAGAAAGGTAAAATATCCTCTTCTTTTTCACCGATTCCAATGAATTTTACCGGAAGGCGGCATTCATCCACAATGCTGAGGACACTTCCCCCTTTGGCGGTCCCATCGAGCTTGGATAGGAATATTCCGGTCAGTCCGGAAAATTTGAGAAACTCTTTGGCCTGGTAGAGTGCGTTTTGACCAATGCTGGCATCCAAAACCAGCAAGGATTCATGGGGTGCGCCTTGGATATGACGGGAAGCGGCCCGTTTTATTTTTTCCAGCTCATTCATTAAGTTTGTATCGGTATGAAGCCGGCCGGCGGTGTCTATTAGAAGAGAATCGAGCTGTCGGGCTTTAAATGACTGGATGGAATCAAAGACCAGCGCAGCCGGGTCCGCTTTATACTGCCCGGTTATGACGGGAAGCTGCAGCTTTTCCCCCCACCGGGATAACTGTTCCCGGGCAGCTGCCCGGAATGTATCCGCCGCCACCATCAGAACAGAGCGGCCGGATTGTTTGAGAGTATGCGCCAGTTTTGCCAGCGAAGTGGTTTTACCGCCTCCATTGACTCCGACAAACATGATGACCGTTCCGTTACCTGGATTTTGGTTTAGTTCGCCGCCGGGGACTGTCAATAAATCAACAATTTCATTTTGAAGGGCCT
>CAYRTV010000284.1:0-4232 GCA_964427225.1 uncultured Eubacteriales bacterium | reverse complement strand
ATCCAAATGCTTGGTTTTTATTGTGGGGATGCGGATCAGCTTGACGCCGTGATACCTGTTTGTTTTTTTTGGTGTGTACCAGGGCCTGACGTATACACTCACATCATGCCCTAATATGGTCAGCCCCCGGCTTAAAAATTCGACATGATACTCTACACCGCCGAAGGTCGCCGGAATGCCTTTTTGTCCAATAAAAAATATTTTCATCTATGACCCAGCCCTGCCTTCACCCTTACTCCTAATCTGTCCAAGCCGCGGACGCTTTTCGCTTAAACTCCGGTCCGATGGCCCGATTTAGTGAAGCTTCTTATTTTATGTTTAATAACCCAAAAGGTTGGCTTCGTCAAATGTTTTTTTATGGCCGGACCGGCGCTTCCGATCATCCAGCAATTTTTGGGACAATGCTTAACTGCCTCTCTGATTGTTTCCGCCCGCGGAGAGGACCAAATTTTTTCAAATGAATCTAGATGCAGGTTTCCCATGCTCCCCATCCAGATATCGGCTTCCATGCCGTTACAGGGGCGCACTTTTCCCCAGGGATCAAGGAAAAAGAAGTCGGTTCCCGCACTGCAGGGGAGCCGCCGGGGCTGATTATGGATATAATCGATCAAGCCGCGGTTAAAATATGCCCGGTACCAATTTTTAATTCGTTTCGATTGCAAAAGCCTTTGTATAAGAAGAGTAAGGTTTTGGCTGATTCGATTCGGGTTTTCAATCAGGTTGTCAGATTTATGGAAATAATAAGAATTATGGACGGCGGCCGTGGCGAATTCCAGCTCAAGTTCTTCGGCTAAATGGTATAATTCCATTAATTGGCCGGCATTTTCATCCCCCAGTGTGACTGCTATTCCGATGTCCTTACAGCCTGCTTTTTTCAGTTCGTGCAGGGTTTTTAAACTTTGCCGGTAGCATCCGTCTAATCCTCTCATTCTGTCATTTTCGGCACCGACGGCTTCCATACTGACCCGGATGCCGATATCTTTGTGTAACTTGACGGCGGCCAGAATTTTCTCGGTAAAGATACCATTGGTGGAGATGACAATGCGTTTCGCTTTTTGGTACAGAATTCCGATAATCTCTTCTATGTCGTCACGAATAAACGGCTCGCCTCCCGTGATATTGCAAAAAGAAAGGGAAGGCAGTTTATAAAGCAGATCCGGTTGAAATTCCTCTTCTTTTTTGGTTGGAAATTTCCAAATATGGCACATGCGGCAGCGATTGATACACCGGTAAGTGGTAATAATAGACGCCTCTAATCTACGCATGTTCTTTTACTGCTCTCTCATAGATGTTCATAAGTTTCTCATAATAGCGCTGGGGATTTAAGTGGTTTTCGGCAAATCGTTCGGCATTTTTTCCCATTTGCCGGAATTTTTCCGGCTTAAGCTGTAGTTCCTCAAGTATCTTTTGCAGGGCTTGACAGTCTCCCGGCGGAAAGGTCATTCCGGTTTTTTCTTCTTCGATCAACTCGGGGATCCCGCCGATATGGGAACCGGCGACGGGTTTACCGGCGGCAAACGCTTCCGTCACGGCGTAGGGGCAGTTTTCATACCATTCCGACGGGACCGCTACCAGTGAAGCCCGCTCTCTGATCCTCTGCATTTCCGGTTTCGTCGTATACCCGCATAATTTGATATTTTGGATGCCTTCCCGTTCAATTCTTTGCTTCAGCATGGCTTTTTGATCCCCCTCTCCTATAATCAAACCGGAAATATCCATTGATTTAAACGCGGAGAGCAAGGTCCCCAATCCCTTTTCGCGTGACAGCCGGCCAGTGTAAATAACCAAGGGCTTCCGTTCCGGTTTCCCGCCGGATGGCGGCGGAGGGAAAACCGGATTGGGCAGATGATATAGCTTCCCCTGGAATCCCATGTCTGTGAGTTTGCTCCGAAGAAAATGGCTGGGACTGATGAAGGCGTCTATTCCCTGGTAGATATGCTGAAGCCGGTGGTGAAGATACATTTCCGCGGCCGCCACCAGGCTTTTTGCAAAAGAGTTTTTTATGCATTTATTGAGAATACATTGGTAAAAGCGGCCGCCTGCACATTTTTCACATACCCGTCCCCGGATCCATAGAGTGTAGGCCGGGCACACCATTTTGTAATCATGCAGAGTCATGACGACGGGAAGCTGGTGCTTTTTTAGGGGAATCAATATGGAAGGAGATATCTGGGAGTGAATATTATGGAGATGCACGATGTCCGGCTTTTCGACTTCTATGAGCTGATTGATTTTGAATTTTGCTTCCCGGGAATGCAGAATTCCGGCCGCTGATTTTATTTTTTTATACAGCGGAAGCGGAGAATCATAATCTATTTGATTGATAAAGTACGGAGCATAAGGAGTTGCTTCGTTCTGGGGATGGTGCATAGAAAAAAATATCACTTGATGGCCGTTTTCAGCTAAGATTTGAGCCGTGTCAAAAAAAGCCGTCTCAGAACCGCCTTTGAGATAAAAGTATTTATTGACCAGTAATATTTTCATGAGGGCCCCAGTCTCTCCCATACCCGGCTGATTTTTGCATCAATGGTATTGCGAATGGAGTCCAGCCGCAAAGTCATGTCACGCTGCAGAGAATCTTTCTTGTCCAGGACATCTTCAGCCTGACTGAATATTTCATCAGCGTTTAAATTCTGAATATCCAGACAGTACTTTTCCATTCCCAGCATATGCATGATTCCCCTTGCTTTTGGCTGATAGACAATGGGGATGGCCGGTGTTCCGGCAATGAAGGCAAAAACAGCGGAATGGAATCGGGTGGTTACAGCAAAATCCGCTTGTGCCAGGAGATGAATGATCCGCTCGGGAGCCGCTGCGTCCGGCAGGTCAATATAATGCAAACAGTTTTCAGGGATGCTTTTTTTTAAACGATTGAAAAATAAACGGGAAACAATACGGTCGTTTTCAAACCGGCCGGGACCGCGGGCCTGAGGAAAAATTAAAAAAGAGGCGTTGTATGCGCGATAAGCCCGCCGGCAGAAGAGTTCCAAAGCTGCAGAATATGATTTTTTTGACGCGGCTTTTTGACTCTTTGATTGAGATCGGGGGAAGTCCCATTGGCGCAAGGTCAGGGCCACCAGAGGTTCCCTTCGGGGATAAATCAAATCGCCGGTTGCGGGGATGGTTTCTTTACGGAGAAGAAAGGCCATGTCCGGGCACAGCTCAATTCTTTTGCGAGCCCAGGGCTGCTTAATTAACCCCATAAGCGCTGCATGCGAATATTTTTCCCGGGGGAATATTTTAACCACGTTGTGATTCATCAGTAGATGAGCCAGCATCTTCCCGGCGGCAGCTGCATAGAGGGGCCCGAAGGATTGCGGAAAGAAAATGACGGGTTTACGCATCAGTTCCGCCAGTTTAACCGGCAGGAAATTTTGAAAAAACATGGGACCGGGGATATATTTACGGTGGGTCCAGAAATAACCTCCACCGGAACTGATAACAACATCGCAATTTTTTAACGCGGACAAGAAATCCATATTTTCCCGGCAGTCCAACACAGCAGCCAAAATGCGCCGCCACTGGTGGGCAGCATTGGAATATAAACTAGGGGCAGGCGGCATGGCCCGTATCATTTTTTTGACCCGCCCATCATAAAACGGGGCGTCGATTTCAGGAGTCCTGGAAACCAGAATGTGTTCATTATTGCCGAAACGGGAATCCAGAAAATTCAGCTGGGCCGAGATAATAGCGGCGTCCCCGGAATTTAAAACTGAATGAGCATTGACAGTTAAAATTTTCATGCCTGCCCGGCTGGGTTTTTGCAGGTTTTAGTTTCAGATATGTTCTCGGTCATTGTTGTTGATTTTGGCCTTAATGTGCGTAATAATACGATATCTATGGAGAATTTTCCAGAATTTCTTATGGCAGAGCACCAGGCTATGAAGTGCTTTTCGAAGTCATGCCGGAGAATATTTTGGCGGATCCGGGAGAATGAATATGAATGATGTCATTTTAGTGAAGCTGGAAGAAGACGCTGACCATGAAAAAGTTGCGCCGCCCTTTAGTTTGCTTTATTTGGCTGATGCCTTGGAAAGGAATGGTTATACAGTCCATCTTTTTCATGAAACGGCCTCAAAATCCAATTTAGATGCGCTGCTGGATTTGATTGCGGAACAAAAGCCTATGCTGGTTGGCTTTTCCTGTTTCACCAATTTTTCCCTGCTTCATTCCAAACGCGCCTCAATTGAAATCAAAAAACAGTACGATGTCCCAGTGGTCTGGGGAGGGAT
>CAYRTV010000283.1:0-4265 GCA_964427225.1 uncultured Eubacteriales bacterium | reverse complement strand
AGCTTGGACTGCTTCTCCGAATTAAGCGTAATCGTCTTCTCATGCATGTGCCGTCATCCTTCGTCGCTATACTCCTCAGGACGACAATAAATGAACGTATTGTCGTCGTCTGCGGCAATCTCGGCCCGTGAATAATCCAGGTTAGCATAAGTATTGCACAAATGGAGAAGAAAATCAGGAAAACAGTAAAAATAAAAGTTGACAAGCCTGATTTGTTGCAATAAATATATTGTATATAATATTAAATGGAGGGAAAAATGCATCAGATGAGATTTCCGGTCACTTTGGTTTTATTGGCAGCGGTCATGATTTTCTTTTTAACCGCATGCAGCGAAAACACCACCGTAAATCATCAGGAATCAAATGCTCCCAAAGATCCCATAGAACTTGTCAGCGAAGATAATCTTGTACGGCTTACACAAGAAATGGTGAGAATTAATTCCGAGTTTTCAAAGGGCATCGTTCACAATCACAAGGAAACCGCAGAGTTTCTTGGCGAAGAACTAAAAAAGATCGGCGTGGAAGTGGAGGTTGTTTTCCCGCAGGAACCGTTTGAGGCCCCCTATCAGGAGGGGCTGGGAATAAAATATCCGGGTGATCCCACAGACTTTCCAGTGGTTGTCGCACGGCTCCGCGGAAACGCCGGCCGGCCGGTTCTCGGATTAACCACGCATTATAATTCCGTGGTTATCGGAGACAGAGACCTGTGGACAGTCGATCCCCTGGGCGGTGAAATCATTGACGGCAAAATCTATGGACGCGGATCAACCAATTCTCACGCAAGTGTTGCCAAACGGATCGAGATCATGCGGGTTTTCAAGGAATCCGGCGCTCAGCTCCGCGGCGACCTGGTCTGTGTGCTCGTCCCCGGTGAAGGAGCGACCGAATTCGGCATGCCCTGGGTGGTGGCCAACCGGCCTGAACTGGTCAAAGCGGACTGGTACCTTGCCGGCAGCATTGGACCCGTATTCACCGAGCATGGAGGCCACATATGGGCCAAACTGAGCGTTATCGGTAAAATGCATCATCCGGGCCGGGCCGGGGTCAACGCGGCCCATCAGATGGCCGAAATACTGCCCGCGGTTATAGATGTCGAGCAGTGGATGACCTATGAAGAAGATCCTTTATTCACCGGGCAGAAGCCTCATTTGGAAGCCACTGTAATCAGCAGCGGAGACCCGCGGAATGTCGCTGTCAATGTGATGCCTTCCAAAGTAGAGGCTCTTCTTGATATGCGCCTTTTTCCAAATCAAAAACCTATTCAAGTCGTATCTGAAATGAACCAATTGCTGGACAGCCTCATGGAAGAAAATCCGGATTTGACGGTTGAATTTGAGGTCACGCATATACAGAAAACACCGGAGCATGTCTGGGACGCCATAACGGAAGATGATCCTTTCGTCCAGGAAATGCTGGCCTTCAGCCGGGAATACACCGGTAATCCGGACCTGCAGATGGAATGGCGGGGCGGAGTCGGCGGAGGACGTCCGGATTTCTGGAACACCGGTGCCATTGTGACGTTTGCAGGAGGCATCGAGATTCCCGGCGGCGGACACGGGGCACATGCTCCGGATGAGTATGTGGAGATTGCAGGCCTGGCGGAGGCCACCCAGATCATGGTTGACTTTGTACATCGCGTACTGACAAAAGATATCAAGCCGGCCGCAAAAGTTGAATTTAAAGAATAAGAAACGCCCCGCTCCATGTAAACACTGCTTCCATTGTCACAAGGGAGGTCGGTTCTGATAAAATTCAACTACACATTTATCATGAACTAGCCGGATTTTTCCGACTTAAGATATCTCTCCAATTCCGTCTTATGCGAGGCGGATTCAATGATTAAATTCCGGTGGGAGACGATTAATTCCTGCAAGCCCTCTTTATCGCGGTCTTTGATCATTTGCATTATTTTCCGGTGCTGGGCTATGGAATCTTCCAAAAAACCTGGAATTTTATAAGCTTGCAGACGGGCATACTGGTACCTTTGCTTTTTATCCCGCACAACATACAGCATTTCCTGCAAAAACTGGTTCGGAATATATTTCCAGAGCTCATTGTGAAAATCACCGTTCAGGTCCATATATCTTTCAAGATTTTCCAAATTGCAGGCTTTTTCCATTTTAGCATTGATGTTTTCCAGCTTGTTGATGGCCTTGGGAGTTAAATGATCCAGGGCCAGACTAATGGCAAGGCGGTCAAGCGCGCCCAAAACCAGCAAAATTTCGCTAAGTTCCCGGAAAGATAATTCCTTAACGGTGGCGCGGCGGTATGAATCAATCTGAACAAATCCTTCGGCGGCCAGCCGCAAAACCGCCTCCCGTACAGGGGTGCGGCTGACATGAAAATATTCAGAGATCTCCTTTTCATTAATCCGCTGATTGGCCTTCAGTTTATGATTGATAATCGATTCTTTGAGCTCATTGTATATAAGCTCGCTCATAGTTCTTGGTAACGGGAATTTGTTATTTTCTTTTTTCATTGTTGCTTCCTATTCAACCCCTTTAAGTACTTATAATATTATATTTTATGACAAGGGGCAAACAAAAATGATACTCTTTTAAAAAAAGTCAAACGACTGATTATATTATCAACTCCTATATTTTTTCATTGATATTGTATATTATATAACAACTGTTTAGGTAGCATAAAACCGCGATGAAGTCAATCAAATGCAACGCACGGGGCAGTTTAAAGTAATCAATACATGAAAGGTTAAGGCATGAACACAGCAATCAAAGGAGCTTCCAGACGGAGTCATATATTTCTCAGCTTTATCATCATGATAATCTCCATTATGCTGGCAGCCGAATACGCCGTATCCCTGCAGGGGAAAAAGCTAAAGGACCTTCCGGAAAAATATAAAAACTTTCTGAATATCACCGATTACATCATGATGCCTGAAGAACGGGAGGTTTTTTTCGAACTTGCGAACGACAGGGAAAGAGATGTGTTCATCGATGTCTTCTGGAAACAGAGGGATCCCACTCCCGGGACACCGGAAAATGAATACCGGGAAACCCATTTGCAGCGATTCACCGAGGCCACCAAGAAATACGGATACGGCACTTCGCGACCCGGCTGGATGACCGATATGGGCCGCATTTATATCATTTTGGGGCCTCCGGTTAGTATTGAACGGTTCGAAGCCACGCATGGATTATATCCTGCCCAGGTCTGGTATTATTATGGGGATGCCACCTCCGGACTGCCGGGACATTTCGGATTGATCTTTTTTCAGCGGGACGGCGCCGGGGAATACAAACTCTACGACCCCGTTTCAGACGGCCCGGCCAGCCTGATGGTGGATTACCGGCACGCCGCTCAGACTAATTTCCGGGACATTTACCGGAGTCTGCACGATATTGCTCCCACCCTGGCTCCTGTGTCCATTTCCCTGATTGTGGGACAGACACCGATCGATTTTCAGCCCACTCCGGAAAACACAATCCTGCTGGCGGATATATTTGAATCACCGAAAAAAGATATTAATCCTACCTATGCAACACATTTTTTAAATTATAAAGGCATAGTCAGTACGGAATATATGACCAATTATATCGAGAATGAAACCCAGCTTGCCACGATTGCCGATCCCGTAACCGGCATGAATTTTGTTCATTTCACATTCGCGCCGCAGCACTTATCCGTCAATTATTATGAGCCGAATGATCAATATTACTGTAATTTTAATCTGGACATAAGCCTAAGACAAGGCGATGCAGTTATTCATCAGTACTCCAAGGAGTTCCCCATCTATTTCGATCCGGACAATTACCGCTTCGTCACCCGCAGCGGCATCACTCTGGAAGATATGTTTCCGGTCGCGGAAGGCCATTATGACCTGACTATCCTTGTCAGGAATATTGTCGGCAAAGAATTCAGCGTTTATGAAAGCCCGCTCAACATTTCCCCTGACAGCAAAGTCGGAATCGACAGTCTGGGCTTCGGTTACGACCTGGAAGACTTTCAATCCGCCATGCATTTCCCCTTTAAAATCCGTGATAAAAAACTTATTGTGGATCCAAAAAACACTTTCGGCAAAACCGAGGACATTCATTTCATCGCAACCCTCCGGAATATTTCCCGTCAACTTTGGGAATCCGGACGTCTGAACGCTGATGTCGTCTCCGTGGGGAAAGAATCGGTGGTTCAAAAATCATTTACATTGCCGCTGAACCAATATCCCTATCATAACTTTCTCGAAATCAATCAAATGTTTTCCGGGGGCGAGTTCTCACCTGATTATTATGAAATCCATTGCATCC
>CAYRTV010000282.1:0-4298 GCA_964427225.1 uncultured Eubacteriales bacterium | reverse complement strand
CGGCGGGTGAATTGCTCATTCAGGTAGAAAAAGGAAAACAAAAACATTGCGAGGGCGGCGAAAAACAGGGAAAACGCCGCCCACCACATGATTTTTTTCCAATGGGATTTATTTTGAGCAGAGGATAACGTCCTAGGCATATTTTCACCCCGAATTAAAGATAAACGAAAGCTGTTATTTTTAGATTAAGACTGTGTTAAGAATTGATAAAAATTATAAGGATTCAATGTGGGTGACTGGTGTATCAGATTGACACGCCAGGTTGAATTTTATTTATATTAGTGTGATTAATCGCACATACTTTTTTTGCTATGAAAATGGATAAAATTCTCATGTGCAAGTAATCAAAGAAGATAAGACATTATTGTTAAGCTGGCATGCATTTTGCTGGTTTTGAAAGTTTTGAAAGAATGTGAATAAGTCATTAACTAAGAAGGCTGTGATGGAACATTTTAAAAAATTTTTATTTTTGGTAACCGGAATTATCGTTTTTGTTTTATTGGGCTATGGAAATCCTGATGAGTTTAAAGGGAATATTGTCGAGGATATAGCTTGGGGAAAAATACCTCTTTATTTTGTGCCTAATCAAGGGCAAGTAGATGATGATGTCGGTTATTATGTCAATACACGAAATTATATTTTGAAACTTAAGGGTTCAAATATTGTTTTTGAATCCTTTAACCGGGATACGGCCGAACTGCATTTTATTGGCTCCAACCAGCACCCGGACATTGTCCCTTTGGACAAGTCTATTCATAAAGTCAATTATTTTATAGGCCAGGATCCATCTGAATGGCGGACCAATATTCCCACTTCCAAAGCCGTTATGTATAAAGAATTGTTTGACAACATTGATTTAAAATTATACGGCGTGCAGGATAAAATTGAATATGATTTTATTGTAAAACCCGGCGGAAAGATTGATGATATTCGTTATGCATACAGTCATATAAAAAAATCGAGAATAGACGCAGAGGGAAATCTTCTTATTACCGATGAATTAGGTAAACTGGTTCAGACAAAGCCGGTGAGCTATCAGATAATAGAAGGAGAAAGAGTCCCGGTTGAAAGTGAATTCAAAAAAATCAAAAAGAATACATACGGATTCCGGGTAGGCGAATACAATAAAGCGTATGAGCTGGTCATTGATCCGATCCTGCTTGTCTATTCGAGTTATTACGATCCTACTAACAATGGTGATATCAAAGTTGATTCATCCGGATGTGCTTATATAACTGGACATGATCAATATTCGGAACAAGCGTACCTGGTTAAATTCAATACGTCCGGAACGGACTTGCTTTTTTCGACCCATTTCGGGGGAAACGACCGAGAATTTGGATACGGCCTTGCTTTTGATGCTTCAGGATGCGCTGTCGTCGTAGGATCAACATTGTCATCAAATTTTCCTTTACTCCATGAAGTCCAGGGGAATTCATCTGGTTATGATGCGTTTGTCACCAAGTTCAATCAGGACGGAAGCGCTATGATTTTTTCAACTTACCTGGGTGGAAATGGATTTGACCGATTTCTGGCCGTCGCTCTAGATCAAGACGGGGATGTGTATGCCGGAGGAGGCTCTTCTTCCTCAGATTATCCTTTACAGGGAGAAATCATGGGGCACCAGCAAAGGGTAGATGCAATTCTCAGTAAATTACATTGGGACGGCTCCTCCCTTTCTTTGGAATATTCCACATATATCGGAGGGAGCGGGAATAACTATGATCCCAATTATAATAAGGATATTATCTGGGATCTCACGGTCGACGGCGATAAGAATGTTTATATAGCTGGACAGACTTGTTCTACAGATTTTCCCCTTGTCCATGAATATCAGGGTTATCAGGACGGCGCGGAACAATGGGAAACATTCAATGCCTTCTTATCAAAAATATCATGGGATGGGGCATCACTTCAGCTAGACTTTTCCACTTACCTGGGAGGCCCGAACGGCGCAGATACAGCTTTCGCCGTTGAAATCGATTCGTTGGAAAATATTTATGTTGGAGGATCGACTGACTCTAGCGGTTTTCCACTCTTAAATCAATATTCGTCATCAGGCGGTATGTTTATTACAATGTTTTCTCAGCCGGACCCCGGGGTAAATTTATTTCCAACCTTTTCTACGCGATTCGGAGACAGTTCGAGTTTTATAAGAAAAATTGTTGTTCAGGAACCTAAAATCTATTTCGCTGGGGAGTCTGGACGAGATGATTATCCATTACATGCGGAATGGCAAGAAAATCAGCCAGATAGGGACGGTGTCATTTCATGCTTGGAATGGTCCGGCTCAGACCTGTCCTTAGTGTTCTCCACATATTTCGGCGGCAGCAGATGGGACAGTATTTTCGGCTTAGATGTCGATAGCGGCGGGAATATTTTTGTATCAGGGCAAACCGGGTCAAACGATTTTCCGGTGACTCCTGGAGCCTATGACACGTCGAAATCAGGACAAAATGCTTCGTTTATAGCAAAGTTCCGTTTTTCCGACCAGCCCCCGGCTCCCTTCAATCTCTTGTATCCTCCCAATGGATCGGACGGACATAATATTACAGTTGATTTGGATTGGAATGATTCCGCCAATACGGTCTGGTATGATGTCTATTTTGGTGAGACCAGCCCGCCGCCCTTGGTTGACAGCATAAGGTTGAGTCAGTTTGATCCGGGAATTTTGGAGTGGGATTCATATTATTTTTGGAAGATCGTGGCTAGAAATGAATTGGGTCAAGAAACCAGCCCGATATGGAGTTTCCAGACGGATCCGGGCATTTCCATTTCCGGGCAGGTCACGGAATCGGAGTCAGGCCTGGCCAATGTTGTTATGTCCGGCTTGCCCAATGCCCCGAGCACGGATACTTCCGGGAACTACAGTGATATTGTAGTGACTGGATGGTCCGGCACAGTCACTCCGGCTAAAGCCGGCTATGCTTTTTCTCCCCCTTCTAGCGACTATATCAGTATAAGTTCTCCGGCCGTCCAAGACTATGCAGCGTCTATAATGACATTTACAATTTCCGGACAAGTGACTTGGGGAGGAAGCGGGCTTCCGGACGTTGTTATCGACGGCCTGCCAAGCAGTCCGGAAACCAATGCCTCCGGTGAGTACTCCGGGACAGTTGAATATGGATGGTCGGGTATGGTTGAGCCTATAAAGCCGGGTTTTGAATTTGATTCTGGATGGGGTTTTCCTTGGAAATATTTTTCCAATGTTACATCCGATCAAACCCAGGATTGGACGGCGACACTGGTTTCCGTGAATATTGCGGGGCAAGTCACTTTCCAAAGTTCAGGCCTTCAAGATGTTGAGATGACCGGTCTGCCCAGTTCTCCTCTGACGGATGGAGCGGGAGCATACAGCGAATTGGTTAATATAGGATGGAGCGGGACTGTATCTCCGGTATTATCCGGTTATGAATTCACTCCACAGACTCGGGATTATTCAAGCGTCGATGCCCCAATGACAAGTGAAAATTATACAGCCGCGGCCGTGATTGTCGATATTTCCGGAACTGTGACGGCAGGCGGCAGCGGCCTGGCTGATGTGGTTATGAACGGTCTGCCGGGTAATCCCAAAACAGCAGGTGATGGAACCTATACGGGGGCCGTGCAGGAAGGCTGGACCGGTGCGGTCGTTCCAGCGATCAGCGGATATACCTTTTCCCCGGAGTTACGACAATACTCAAATGTAAACGCTGATATCAATGGAGAAAACTATACGGCTTCAGCCGATAGCTCCGTACACACTGTTTCCGGGACTGTCACAGAAAGCGGCGGCGGTTTAGCTGGAGTTGTCATGAATGGTTTGCCCGGCAATGTGAGTACAGCCGCGGATGGGACTTATCGTGATACGGTGGAAGACAGCTGGGCTGGCGTCGTGGTGCCGGTATGTAGCGGATTGTCTTTCACACCGGAATCCCGCAGTTATACCAATGTGACGGTCGATCAAACGGCTCAAGACTATACCGGATCGGATAACAGCGGGGCCACCTATGTTATTTCCGGTAACACCAACGACGGGACGAATGGAATTGCTGATGTGGTGCTGAACGGCCTGCCCGGCAATCCGATGACAGCGCCGGATGGTGACTACACCGGATCGGTCGACAGCGGCTGGTCGGGTGTCGTGACCCCGGCGGTTTCAGGCTATACTTTCACCCCGGATTCCCGCAGCTATACCAGTGTGAGCGCTGACCAAACCGGTCAGGATTACACCGGTGCGGTCAGCGGTACGACCTATATTCTCTCCGGTAATGTCAATGACGGCACCAGCGGCATCGGTGACGTGGTGCTGAACGGCC
>CAYRTV010000281.1:0-4307 GCA_964427225.1 uncultured Eubacteriales bacterium | reverse complement strand
ATTCTATTGCGGATGTTTCACCTGGAAATGTTGTTTTTGGTCAGTATGGGGAAGGACAAATCAATGGAAAAAACGTCCGCGGTTACCGGGAAGAAAAAGGAGTGGATGAGGATTCACAAACCGAAACCTTTGCCGCTATGAAAATAGAGATAAATAACTGGAGATGGAAAGGAGTTCCCTTTTTTGTTCGAACAGGGAAGCGGCTGCCCCGCAGGTTGACGCAAATAGTTGTGGAATACCAGAAGCCTCCGGTATGTATGTTCCAGCCTTTCCGGAAATGTCAAATCAATCCAAACCGACTGCTTATTACCCTGCAGCCGAACGAAGGTTTTGACCTTTCCTTCGATGTTAAGAAACCGGCCGAGAGTCTGCAGCTGCAGACCGAAAATTTAAGTTTTTTATACAAAGATGCGTTTGGACCTCTTCCTGAAGCCTATCAAACTTTGATTTTTGATATCATGCGCGGCGATCAGACACTGTTTGTCCGCAACGATGAAGCGGAATTATCCTGGAAACGACTGAAACCGGTTCTGAATGAATCCATTCCGGTCCATAGATATGCCGCTGGAAAATGGGGTCCTCCCCAAGCGGAGAAACTGTTTAAAGGCCCCGTGGCTGCTGCATGGATAAATCCCCCGGGAATAAAACGAAATATTGACCACTCCAGACAACTTGTTTTATCATAGACAGCCCGACTTTATTTCACAGGCCGGATAGAACCTTATTTGAGGAGTGATCATGAAAAAATGGATTTATTCACTTATCTTTATCCTTTTACAGTTCGCGGCTTTTCCGGCTGCGGCGGATACACTTGCGGTCAAAAACGCTAAAGTCATGTCTCCCGGTCACGGAATTTTAGACCAGGCCGTGATTCTTATCCAAGACGGGAGGATCACTAAGATAGGAGAGGAAATCACAATTCCTGAGGGAGCCGAAATCATAGACGCAGAAGGATTTATAATAACTCCCGGTTTAATTGACTCTCATTCCCATTTAGGTCTGGGGCCAAGCGGGGGAATCACCGAAGATAATGAGATGAGCAGTCCCGTAACACCTCAGTTGAGAATTATTGATTCAATCCATCCGGAAGGAGTCGAACCGCATCGGTTATCCTTTCGTGACGCTGTTGCCCAGGGTGTCACAACAATTATAGCGAGGCCGGGAAGCGGAAATGTCATCGGCGGACAATCTGCGGCGCTGAAGCTCAATGGTGATACTGTGGATGAGATGCTGCTTAAATTTCCCTGCGATATGAAAATGGCAATGGGAAAAAAAACCTATTACGGTGCTAAAGGAGTCATGCCGGTGACAAAAATGGGAACCGCTTATCTGGTGCGGAATGCGATGCTGGAGGCAAAACAGTACCGGGATGCATGGGCCCAATACAAAAAAATGGATAAAGAGGACCCGGACATCCAGCCTCCGAAGATGAATCTGGCGCATGAAGCCATGATGAGAGTGCTTAACCGGGACCTTCCGGTCCATATCCATGCCTCTCCGGCCGATGATATCATGACGGCGATTCGGCTGAGTGATGAATTTGATTTTAAGCTGCTGTCTATCGGCCATGGAAATGAAGCCTACAAAATAGCGGATGAACTGGCAAAACGGAATGTGGTCGTGGTGGTGGGTCCGCAGATGATTGTGTTTGATGATGACGGGACTCTGATTAATCTGGCGGATTATTTGCACCGGAACGGGGTTGAAGTCAATATCATGACCGATGCGGATGTTGTGCAGCAGGAATTCCTGCGGTTTCAGGCCGCAATCGCCGTTAAATACGGCATGGACCCAATGGCGGCGCTTCAGGCCATTACACTTAACCCGGCAAAATTAATCGGCATGGAGAACCGGATTGGAAGCCTAGAGCCCGGCAAGGATGCCGATTTTGTGATTTTTGACGGAGATCCGTTCTCTCTGCAAACAAAGGTTGTAAACGTCTATATCAATGGAAAAGAGGTCTATTCCAATGAAAAATAAAATGAATAATAAAATTCTAGCCGGTTTATGCATTGCGTTGTTTTTCTGTGCCGGATTTTCATGGGGCAAGCCATCTTCCCTGATTATTAAAGCCGGTAAAATCTATACCGTGAGCCGGGGAATAATTGAAAACGGTGCTGTTTTTATTCAAAAGGGCAAAATTAAATCCATTGGACAGAATTTCAATGTGCCTGGCAATGTCAAAGTGATTGATGCCGGGGAAGCTTGGCTTATGCCCGGATTCATCGAATCGCATACTTCCCTGGGTTCCGGAAGCCGTTACGGCGGAGGTGGCAGTGATGAGACCTCAGCTCCCAATACAGCCCAGCTTTCCATTCTCGATGCGGTGAATCCCTTTGATAAAAACTTTAAATATATCCGGGAGGCGGGAATCACAACTTTAATGCTTTCACAAGGCAGGATGAATGTCATCGGCGGTCAGACCGCAGTGGTCAAGCCGCAGGGAAAAACCGTAACGGATATGATGATAAAATCTCCCGCAGGCGTGAAGATCTCTTTGGGAGAAGGGCCTAGACATACCTATGGCGAAAAAGGCCGGCTTCCGTCGACCCGGATGGGAAGCGCTTATGTCCTGCGGAAGTCGCTGCTGGATGCCCGTCATTATCTTAAGGAAAGGGATGCGTTCCGGAAAAAAGGCGGCAAAGATCTAGATAAACAGCCTAAAATGAATTTACAGCTGGAACCTCTGGCAAAGCTTTTAAGTCATGAACTGCCCGCTTTCATCGAATGCTACCGCGCGGATGATATTATGACAGCGCTGCGAATTATCGATGAATTTCAAATCAAAGCGGTTCTGGTCGGATGCACGGATGGTCACAAAATTCCTGACGAGATTGCCCGCAGAAATATACCGGTTATTGTATCTCCGTTTGGGGTTGGCCCCAGAAGAATGGAAACCAAGGAAGTCACGTTCAGCAATGCGGCAATTCTGCATGAGGCCGGGGTTAAGATTGTCATCAAAGCGGATGAATCGCTCGGTATCGGAAGCATTCGTGAGCTGCCGCTGCTGGCGGCATTGGCGGTTAAGGGTGGATTGGACCGGGATGCAGCGCTAAGAGCCGTCACGCTCAGCGCAGCGGAAGTTTTGGGGGTTGATAATCAAACCGGAAGCCTGGATCCGGGCAAGGATGCTGATCTGGTGCTTTTAGACGGAGATCCCTTGGATTATCGGACCCGTGTGATTGATGTTTACATTGGCGGGCGGTCCGTAATGGATAAATGAAGGCGTCAGGATTGAATTCGGACGCTTTATACATCGGAGTCAAAGCGGCCAGGGTTTCCTTGTCCTTCGCATAATTTTCTTTAACCACAATTGAGCCGATAGGCAAAGGCATGGTCATATCTTTGATCGCTTTCATGGCGATGTTATTGACAAAAATCTTAAGATAGGCGCCATGAGGTGATTCTCCGGGATGCATCCCGGTATGTCCCGGCCATTGGCTCCATTCCGTATACGGATTGTAGGTCCAAAACGCCTTTCCTTACGGCTCAGGCATCTCTGGACCGCTTAAAAAGGCAAAGCCGACCGCAGCCAGGATTCCGATGCGCAGTAAAATAAACACGATGACCGATGCGGACGAGACGGCGATAATGAACCATAACACTAAGTTGGAAAAAAAGGTTCTCTTTTTCGTCATTTACCCTCTTCGGATTGCTCCTGCATGGCAGCTTCCATCTCTGAAATGGTTTTTCCGGAGAGAACGGATTTTGGTTCCGTGCTGACAGGATTCCGCCGGGCATCGGCTTCGTCGTCCTTCATTTTCTTTAACAGCCACTGATTCTCTTTTCTCCCGGTTTTAATGAGTACATAGCCGCCCTTGATTTTTTTCCCTTCCAGCCAGACCTCGATCTTGCCGTCCTGAAAAGATTCTTCCATGTTTAAGCCGTCATTCCTCTTTTCCTGACGGAGGTTGCGATAGGACCCTGTGTCCCATACTATTACAGTTCCGGCGCCGTATTCGCCTTCCGGAATGGTACCCTCAAAATCAGCATAGTCCAACGGGTGGTCCTCCGTCAAAACCGCCAATCTTTTTTGATTTGGGTCCGTGGATGGGCCCTTAGGTACAGCCCATGATTTCAACACGTCTTCCATCTCTAATCTGAAATCATAATGAAGCGAACTGGCATCGTGCTTCTGAATGACAAATATGAATTGCTTGCTTTTTTTCTTTTTGCCCGGAGCGGGTTCCGATGTTTTTGAAAAATCCCGTTTTTCTTTATATTTCTTTAATTTCTCGTCTGAACTCATGAATAACCTCCCATATCTATTTTATCACAGCTTTTTCCGATATTGATTTTTTCCTTTT
>CAYRTV010000280.1:0-4314 GCA_964427225.1 uncultured Eubacteriales bacterium | reverse complement strand
CGACGTTCGTTTTCATGGAGTCGGAAACACGAGCAACCTCGTGGCTCCCTCCACGGGTTTGCTCACGCCGTGTTTCTGAATCAGATAAATATGAAGGCCCAAAAAAAGAAAAATAAATATCGGCAGCACCGAAATGTGGAAGGCAAAAAACCGCGTCAACGTATCCCCGGTGATATCCGGTCCTCCCCGTAATAATTGAGTGACCCATTGTCCCACAACCGGAATGGCATTGGGAATATCCGTTCCCACCTTGGTCGCAGACAGTGACAGTTCATCCCAGGGCAGCAAATACCCTGTAAAACCGAAAGCCAGGGAAAGAAACAGCAGCATGACTCCGCTCATCCAGGTTATCTCGCGCGGCTTGCGGTATGACTTGGTCAGCCAGATGCTCAGAAGATGGACCCAGACGACAGCAATCATAAAAGTCGCCGACCAGCCGTGGATGGAACGGATGATCCAGCCCAGCGGAATTTCCGTGACTATGCGGACCACGCTCTCATGGGCCTGCTCCAGAGTGGGCCGGTAGAAAAAGGCCAGCAGAATCCCGGTCACGATTTGAATCCCCAAGAAGAGGAGGATGGCGCTGCCGGTGTAATACCAGATTGTATGCTTGTGCTGCGGTATCTCTTTGTGGGTAAGAAATTTTGAAATCGTGGAAATGCCCAGCCGTTTTTCAAACCAATCAGCACATTTACGCATCGGCATTCAGTCCCTGTTTTCGAATAAAAAGCTGCTCTTCCGTGATTTCCACGTCCAGCGTCCTGAGCGGCGAGGGCGGCGGGCCGGCAATATTTACGCCGTTTTCGTTGAACCAGCCGTCATGGCAGGCGCAGTAGAATTTCTTCTCTTCCGGAATATAACTGACGTTGCAGTCCAGGTGGGTGCATACCGCCACAAAGGCGGTCAACGAGCCGTCCTCATTCTTTTTTAACAATCCGGGTTTCCCTCCCCATGGAAAGGACTTCACCGAATTGACCGGAATATCCAAATATTCCGCCGGATCCAAAATAATTTCATCCGGTTCCTGCTGGGGAGGAAAAACAAACCGGATAACCGGAGCGAACAGAGTCCCGGCTAAAGCGGCTACCCAGCCGCCCAGCATGCCGTTAAGGAAGCGCCGTCGATTGAATAGAGATTGTTCTTTCATTTATCCTTCTTAAAAATGCGTTTGGTTTTTTCCACCGCCATTTTCCGCCTCAGCCCTAAAATTCCATCGGCGGGCCTCACGTCTTTGGGGCAGACTTCATTGCAGCGGAAGACAGTATCGCATCCCCAGATTCCATCCTGGGAATCAACTTTTTTCCAGTCTGAAAATGCGCGCTCATCCCGGGGGTCCTGAAGAAAACGATATAATTTGGCTAAAGCCGCCGGGCCCAGGTATTCTTCATCCCGGCTGGCTACCGGGCAGGCGGCGTAACAGGAACCGCACATAATACAGTTAATATATTGGTAGATTTTATCCATGTCTTTATCTTCGATCCGAAATCCGTCTTCCGGCTTGGAGGGTGCGGCCTGCAGATAAGGCTCAACAAAGCGCAGGGCTTCAAAAAACGGGGCCATGTCCACCATCAGATCTTTTTCCTGTTTTAAATTAGGAAGCGGTTCGATGACGATGGTGGGGGATTCCAGAGATTCGACTGTGGTCCGGCAGGAAAGGGCGATATCGCCGTTAATCACCATAGCACAGGAACCGCATACCGCTTCCCGGCAGCTGTAACGGAAGGACAGCGAAGGGTCCTGATGATCCCGTATGTCCTTTAGCGCTTCCAGTACGGAATCTTTGGGCTTCGGCGTATGGATAAAATCCTGGAAGTAGGGGGTTTTATCTTTCAAAGGATCGAAACGCAAAATTTTAAATGTATGTTCCATGTCAGTATTTCCGTTCCGTAGGTTGATATTTGCCGATTCGGACGCTGCGGTAGCTGATTTTAGGGCCGTCCGGGGTCCACTCGGCCAGGGTATGCTTCAGCCATTCCTCGTCCCGCCTTTCCGGAAAATCCGTCCGGAAATGCGAGCCCCGGGTTTCCTGCCGTTTCAAAGCACCCAGGATGATGACTTCCGCGATATCCAGCATGGAATCGAACTCGGAATAGGTCACCAGTTCCTGGCAGTAGCGCAGGCAGGTCCCATAAATAAAGGCTTTTTTGTACCGGTCCCTCAGTTCGGCAACTTGATGCAGGGCTTTGGCCAGCCTTTTTTCATCCCGGAAAACACCCACATTATCGCTCATCAGGTGTTTCAGTTCATGGAGCAGCAGATAAATGTTTTCTCCGGAAGATGATTCAATCAGCTTGGCCACTACTTTCTGGAGCTTGAGAGCATCTCCGAGAACAGTCTTATCATGAGCGCTCCTGTCCGGTGCCCCGGCAGCGTAATCAGACGCGGATCGGCCGGCAAGTTTGCCGAAAATCACCGCATCCAGCAGGGAGTTTCCGCCCAGCCGGTTGGCGCCGTGCACACTGACACACGCGCATTCGCCGGCGGCATAAAAGCCTTCCACGGGTGAGGCGCCGTCATTGTCCACATCAATGCCGCCCATGGAATAGTGCTGGGCCGGCTGAATCGGAATCGGCGTGTCGATCGGATCCAGTCCGCCGAAATGGATGCAGATGTCCCGAATGCCGGGCAGACGCTTGAGGATTTTTTCCCGTCCCAGATGGCGCAAATCCAAATGCACATACTGGTTTTCGAATCCTCTGCCTTTATCCACTTCGGTCTGAATGGCCCGCGCCACAATATCCCGCGGGGCCAGTTCCATAGCGGAAGGAGCGTAATCCTCCATGAACCGCTTGCCTTCATTATTGTATAAATAACCGCCCTCGCCGCGGGCGCCCTCGGTGATCAGGATGTTCTTTCCGTAAAGGGAGGTTGGATGGAACTGCACAAATTCCATGTCCTTTAAAGGAATACCGGCTTTATACGCCATGCCGATGCCGCTGCCTAAATTAATAAAGGCATTGGTCGAGCGCAGATACACCCGGCCGTAGCCGCCGGTCGCAAAGACCACGGCCTTGGCCATCAAGGGCAGAATCCGTCCGCTGGACAGTTCGTAGGCGATGATTCCCAAGCATTTCCCATCTCTGACCACCAGGTTGGTCACCAGCCATTCTTCATAAAATTTCACATTTTTACGGAGGCACTGCTCGTAAATGGTATGCAGCAGGACCATCCCGGTGCGGTCGGCCGCGAAACAGGTCCGGGGGAAACCGGCCCCGCCGAAAGGCCGCTGGGCGATGGTGCAGGAAGGAAACCGGCTGAAGGGAACGCCGTAATGTTCCAATTCATACATGGCCGGCACTGCTTCCCGGCACATAAGCTCGGCGGCATCCTGGTCTGCCAGATAATCGCTGCCTTTAATGGTGTCGAAGGCATGTCTTTCTATGGTGTCGTCCGCACCCTCCGGATGGTTTGCCAGGGCGGCGTTGATTCCGCCCTGAGCGGCTATGGAGTGGGAACGGAGAGGATGCACTTTGGATATGACAGCGGTTTTAAGTTTCGGGTCCGCGTGCAGGGCGGCTGACAGCCCGGCCAGGCCTCCGCCTATTATCAAAATATCATGTTTGATCACGTCAATAATCCCGGGTGAAATAGAGAATGATTAAGCCCACGCTGACCGCTGTCCCCAAAACCGTGAACAGCCGGAACAGCACTTTTTCCTTCTTCATACCCAAGTCCATGAGAATGGTGCGCAGGCCGTAAAAGGCATGGTAGACTCCGGTGATGATGAGCAGCACGTCGGTGAGCGGGTTTGTGTGCAGTACCAGAGCCCAGTCCGGTTTTTGCCCTTTGGTCATTAAAAAGAAAGACGTCAGGAACTTGATAGTCAATAAGACGATTAGCAGTATTCCGCTTATGCGGTGAAAGACCCATACAAACATAATCTTTTCCTTCCCCGGAAATTAATGAAACCCATAGAATTTTTATAGCATATATAGCCGATAATATAAATAGAAAAATTCCAGAACCCAGGTCATTCCCGAAAACGGAAATTCCAATGTCACTCAAATATTAGGCTTTGGTTTATTTATGATTTTTGATTTAGAAAAATAACTTTTCACACATCTGGATGGTTTGATTTAGATTTTACGATCAGGTCTTTGCGGTATTTGTTCCGGAAATACATATAGACCGGAATTCCGGCCAGGACGGTCAAAATCGCGATGGAGGATTCCATCGGCCGTTCAAAAAATCCCAATACAAGAATAATGCTGCCGGCCAGGAGATAAAATCCCGGCGCCCAGGGATAGCCGGGCATCCGCTGTGGTCCGTTTCCGGAGCGCTTCATTTTAAAAACACCGATAACCGCCAGCAGCG
>CAYRTV010000279.1:0-4332 GCA_964427225.1 uncultured Eubacteriales bacterium | reverse complement strand
CCCACGGACGGGGGGAGTTGCGCAGGCACCGAAAACCCAAGCGAGGAATGGCGTTAAAAATCTGAACGGGAGCGGAAGCCGGGCTCGATGCCGGGGAGGCGAATTCGATTTATTCCGCGAAGCAGTCTAAGATCCCCACGGCCGCTGCCGCGCCCAGGGGATGACAGAGGTTTATGCTGGCGCGCCCTGGGGGTGACAGTTGGATGCTGCCGCAGTCCTCAGGATGACAGGTGTTCAATTTCTTTCATCAGTTCATTCACGATTTGGGCTTCTTTGACTTTGCGCATAATCTTCCCCTTACGGAAAATCACTCCGATTCCGCGGCCGCAGGCAACACCAATATCCGCTTCCCGGGCTTCCCCCGGACCATTCACCATACATCCCATAACCGCAACGGTTATGGCGGCGTCAACTGAGGCTAATCGATTTTCTACCTCTTCAGCCACACTTCCCAAATCCACTTCACACCGCCCACATACCGGACAAGAAATAAGAATAGGCCCATGCTGCCTGATTCCCAGGCTGGATAGGATCAGATAGGCGGTCCGCACTTCTTCCACCGGATCCGCTGTCAAAGACACCCTGATGGTATCAGCCAGACCCTCCCGCAACAGCAGAGTCAATCCGGCTGCGGATTTAACCGCGCCTGAAAGCAATCCTCCTGATTCTGTGATTCCTGCATGAAAGGGATAGGATACTCTATCTCTCAAACGGCGGCTTGCTTCCAAAGTTCGAAATATATCCGATGCCTTTAGGGATACCTTAATCAAATCATAGTCCATATCTTCAAGCAGGCGGATATGTCTTAAGGCGCTCTCAACCATGGCTTCCGGACACGCTCCGCCATGTTTTTCGAGCAAATCTTTTTCCAAAGATCCTGCATTGACACCGATACGAATCGGAATGCCCCGTTCTTTTGCCATTATTACAATCTTTTTGACCCTATCCTTTGATCCGATAGTGCCCGGATTTATCCTAAGGCCGTCGACCCCGGCCTTTATGGAAGCCAGCGCCAGCCGGTAATCGAAATGGATATCCACCACTAACGGGATACGTATGTTCTTCCTGATTTCAGGCAGTGCTTCGGCGGCTTCGCGGTCCGGAACCGCCAATCTTATTATTTCGCATCCAGCCGCTTCCATCCGATGTATCTGCTCAAGAGTTGCCGTCGCGTCTCTGGTGTCGGTTTTGGTCATGGACTGAACCGCTATAGGCGCCCCTCCCCCAATAAGCACATGGCCGATTTTGATCTGCCGTGTATTTCTTCGAGGAAATTCCAATTTTGAATGAGCCTGCTTCATATCCTTTGTTTCGCTCCGGATGGCAGCTCTTCTGTCACTCTTCACTCTTTACTCATTTACTCACCAAGGAACCAGGCTTTGCCATCCATTGGGGAGCCGCTTGGCCACATCATTGAGAATGATAAAAACAATAAGAAAAATAAAAATAGCGAATCCAATCTGCATGATGATTTGCTTAACCTTGGGACTGAAATCTTTTCGGAATAATCCTTCCAGAGACAACACCAGCATCTGACCGCCATCGAATACCGGAACCGGAACCAAGTTGATGATCCCCAGCTGCAGACTGATGAAGGCGATCCAGCTGAACAGGGCCATGGCCCCCATCCGCATAGCTGCATAAGAAAAATTCGCAATCTCAATGGGGCCGCCAAGCTGTCTGGTGGAAGCCTCGCCGATGATCAGGTTACGGATAAAATCCACGACTAATCCCACTAAGCGAATATTCTCGTTCACACTCCGTGCGAATGACTGGAAAAATCCATATTGTTCGATTTGGGATTGAGGTGTCTGGGTAATGCCGATTCTACCCACGTCCCCCTCTTGTTTGGGCGTGACATCAAGATGAATGTTCTTTCCATCTCGCTTTACTAAAAAATCAAGAGTATTGCCCGGATTGTTTTCTATCACTTCTACGAAACGGTAAAAATATACCGGCTCTCCATTGATAGCCTGGATGACATCACCGGGCTTGAGCCCGGCTTCTTCCGCAGGCGAGCCGGGGGATACCATCGTCACCTGAGTTTTGATCTTCCCAAAAAAACCGGCATATCCCATGCTATAGCGCGTCTTGCTTTCAGTCGTCAGGTCGACATTTTCAATCTTTCCGTCCCTTCTGATTCGAACATCAATTTCTTTATCGGGGCGGGTTCCCACGGCTAACTCAACATCATTCCAAGCATCGGTTTCCTTTCCATTTATGCTCAATATGACATCACCCGGCTTAAGCCCGGCTTTTTCAGCCGGCGAATCCGGAGCTACCCAGCCGATTTCGGGGGTTTTACTTTGATATTCAGGAACCTGAACTCCATTCATATTGATAAACGCCATGACCACCACAGCCAGGACGAGATTCATAACCGGACCCATAAAAATGACGAGAAATCGCTGCCAGCGCTTGGCCGCCATAAAATCACCGGGCTTCGGTTTCTCGCTCTTTTTCATTCCTTCCAGAGCCTCTTCTCCAGCAAATTTGACATACCCCCCCATCGGAATCAGACTCACGCGGTAATCCGTTTCTCCTTTTTTGACTCCGAATAAACGTTTACCGTAACCGAATGAAAAGGTTTCCACCCGGATGCCAACCAGTTTGGCCATAAAAAAATGGCCGAATTCATGCACAAAAACTAAAATTCCAAAAACTATCGCGAATGCTAATAAAGTTCCTAATATTGAACCCATTTTATTTCCTTTGTTTAATTATGTTCCGGGTTATATCCCTGATTTCCCTGTCAAAATTCAAGATATCATCCAAATTATCTATGACTTGAGGAGTCATCCTGTTCATGACTTCGATAATGCTCTCCCAAATGAAGGAGAAATGTATTCTTCCTGATAAAAACTCCTGCACGGCAATTTCATTGGCCGCATTTAAGCCGATAGAAAAATAGGGTTTTTCCCTTAAGGCGCGAAAAGCAAGAGCAAGTAATGGAAATTTTCTCTGATCGGCATTTAGAAACTCGAACGGGCTGGATTTTACTAAATCCAAATACGGCAGCGTTGAGGCAGTTCTTTCGGGATAAGTCAAAGCATACTGGATGGGTATTTTCATATCAGTCCGGCTCAATTGGGCTAAAATGGATCCGTCTTTCATCTCCACCAATGCATGGACTATACTTTGGGGATGAATAAGAACATCCAATTGTTTCGGATTTAAATCAAACAGCCATCTGGCCTCAATAATTTCCAAACCTTTATTCATCATGGTGGCGGAGTCAATGGAAATTTTTTTTCCCATTTCCCACTTGGGGTGATTCAGGGCACTTTCAATACTCTGGTTTTTTATTTTCTCGGGACTCAGTTTATAAAACGGTCCTCCGGAAGCAGTTAGAATCACCCGGTTTATTCCCGCACCGTTTTCGTTGCGGATACACTGAAAAACACCGCTGTGTTCACTGTCTACCGGGATGATTTCCGAACCGGATGCTGCCGCGGCTTTTTTAAGCAAGGCCCCAGCCGTCACCATGGCCTCCTTGTTCGCTAAAGCAACCCTTTTTCCGGCTTGAATAGCTGTCAAGGTCGGCCTTAATCCGCTGATTCCTGTTATTGCGGACACAACAATATCATTGCCGTTATAGCCGGCGACCTCTTCCGTCCCGGATGGCCCGTTTGTGATAATTAATCCGGTCCCATTGAAAAGATTCCGCAACTCTTCCGCATCTTTTTTTTTCTTCACAGAGACGATCCGGGGTTGATATATTTCGATCTGCTTTCTAAAAAGTGTTAGATTGGATCCCGCTGATAGACCCGCCACTTTAAACCGGCCCGACATTTTAGAGATAACTTTCAACGTATTCCGGCCGATAGAACCGGTGGATCCAAGAATGGAGACATATTTCATGATTATCCGTTCATACCTAGATACTTCATCAAATAGTAAAAGACAGGCAGCACCAGAATTAAGCTGTCCACCCTGTCAAAAAAGCCACCGTGGCCTGGAAGAAGGTTGGATGAATCCTTCACGCCCGCAGCCCGCTTGAACATGGATTCTCCCAGATCGCTGAACTGAGCCGCTGCTTGAATGACAGCAGCAAAAATAATAATGGCCGGAAATGAGATATGGCCGGGGAAAAACATCTCCTGAATCCCCCACCCGCCCGCTATTCCAGTTAATATGCCTGCAAAGCTGCCTTCCCATGTTTTCTTTGGACTGGTCAATGGAGCCAGCTTATGTTTTCCCCAATATTTTCCGATCAGATACGCTCCGGTATCACCGACAAAAACCACAGCCAGAATAAAATAGATAATTTCAGGACTGTATTCTTTTCTGAGAAGATATATATGGTTCAAAGTAAAGCATAAATATAAAGGC
>CAYRTV010000278.1:0-4353 GCA_964427225.1 uncultured Eubacteriales bacterium | reverse complement strand
GTCGGATAACTGATGCCGAATAGTTTTTCCATGGCTTTGATGGAACCGTGGGACTTGATAAACGCAGCTGCGAAGACCTGGTCTTCCATAGTCAACTTAGCCAGCGGCGGCAGCTCGAACGAGCCTTCAATCCTGATATCAGTGTCCGTTATTTTAACTCGTTCAATGACAAGGTCTTTGTTTTTTGTCATCTTAGTCAAGCTCTGCCAATTTTCTGTCATTTTTTAATGGCTCCTTAATAATCTCAAGTAAAGGATATCACAAATATAATAAATGTCAATATAATGTATAATATAATTAATATATATCCAAAAAATTATTAATTTATCTAATTATCGTCTTTTTCTGCTCTTCACCCGTTACTATAACTATACGGAACCCCCACCAGAAATTTTCCGTATAACATAATGAGTCGGACTTAATGGTTTGGAAATGACCGGCGAGGTTCGCATTAAAGTGCGGCTTTCTCATATCATTACAAGCGGCTGCCGGCCGCATGGCAATTTCGGCCCGTGAAAAATGCCGATAAATAAAATGAGGTGAATCATGAAACAGACCGTCACAATCATTATGATAGGCTTATTCCTATTCAGCGCTCCCATTTCCGCCCAGGAGAAGGAAAGGGAAGAACAACCGGGAGTTCACAGGTTTTTTAATCTATCTTTGTTTTATCCGGTCAGTTTGAACCAGTCGCCGTATGATCATGTGAATCTGAATGTATCCATGATTTACGGGAGGGTTGGTTCGGTTTCCGGAATGGATTTCAGCTTGGCGGCATCCGCTGTCTATGACAATCTGAAGGGTATTCAGATTGCCGGCCTGGCAGGGGTTGTTGGTGAACAGGCTCAAGGCATTCAGATTGCCGGCCTGGTCAGCGTGACCGGAGAAAGTTTTGCCGGCTTGCAGTCTTCCGGGCTTATTACGGTTGCCGGAGAGGAACTCAATGGTTTCCAAACCGCCGGCCTGATCAATGTCACGGGGCAAAGGGGGCGGTGGTTTCAAGCTTCGGGCTTGGCCAATGTCGCCGGCGAAGATTTCAAGGGGGCCCAATTTTCCGGTCTGTTTAATATTGCCGGTGAGCATATGCAAGGGATTCAGCTCTCCGGATTATTCAGCATCGCCGGAGAGACCATGCAGGGACTGCAGGCATCCGGATTGTTT
Source organism: uncultured Eubacteriales bacterium (assembly GCA_964427225.1). Taxonomy (GTDB): domain Bacteria; phylum Acidobacteriota; class Aminicenantia; order Aminicenantales; family Aminicenantaceae; genus CAYRTV01. The sequence continues at coordinate 3,192 of CAYRTV010000278.1, read as the reverse complement.
AATATTGTCGGGGAAGAATTTCGTGGGTTGCAAGTTTCCGGACTCTTTAATGTTGCCGGCGAGAGCTTAAAGGGTTTGCAAACCGGGCCTGTAAACATCGCGGTCGAATCCCGAGGTGTTCAGATCGGACTGGTGAATGTCGGCGAGACCTGTGATGGTTTGCAGATAGGCCTGGTAAATTATACTAAAGGGGAGCATCGCGGATTTCCTCTTGGTGCAGTCAATTTGGCAGAAAACGGTACGATCAATGGTGTTATTTGGGGGTCGAACCGTGTAGCTGTATCCGGCGGAATGAAGTTTTATGTGGGACGGTGGCATTCCGTCGTTTCTCTTGGGCTGGGGAATATGGCAGACGGCTTGCCTGGATCGTTCACGTGGGGAATCCATTATGGAACGTCTTTCTCCGCGGGAAAGATGGCTTTGCAGCCGGAAGTCGGGTACCGTTACCGGGATAATTACAGTTTATTCCAGCCGTCAGCTGCTGAGCCGGACCAGCACCTCGCGGAAGCCAGGCTTCTGTTTAAGTTGCCCTTATCTTCCGACGTCCATTTATTGTTGGGAGCCGGAATCGAACGCGCTTATGACGCAGGCCCTGACGACCCGAATGCCCGCTCGGCTGTTTTTTTTAATGCGGGGCTGGAGTTGTTTTAACCATGCTTGAAAAAACCGAGGCCATCTTCTACAATGATTTATCCTTACCCGAGAATGGAAGATGGCCGAAAAAAGCACAATTACCCTGATTTCTCCTTATGAAATCAATATTGCTCTTGGAATTCGCAGTATATCATCTTATCTTAAATCCCAAGGCCATCAGGTCAATCTGATTTTTTTGGCGCTGCAGAAAAGCAATCCCGGACATTTTCACCGGGGGATGTATTCGCCTGAAGTCATGCGGGATCTTATTCGGTTATGCGGAGATTCCGATCTGGTCGGCTTTACATTGATGACCAATTATTTTTTACGTGTCCGGGAATTGACTCGCCGTGTAAAAAAAGAATTGAATGTTCCGGTCGCATGGGGAGGAATTCATCCCACCATCAGGCCGGAGGAAAGCCTTCAGTATGCGGATATGGTTTGTTTGGGCGAGGGAGAGGAGGCTGCTCTTGATCTTGCAGACAGGATAAAATCCGGCGGCTATGAGGATATTCCAAACATTTGGATCAAAAAGAACGGCCGTATTATTAAAAATCCCATCAGGCCGCTCGAGCACGATTTGGATAAATATCCCTTTCAGGATTATGATTACTCCACACATTATATCTTGAAAGATAACCGTATTCTGCCGATGGACCGGGAGCTGTTTGAATTCAGTTTTCCCAGGGAAGATGAAACCGGGATCACCCGGGCCATGTATCATGTTTATACAGTGCGCAATTGCCCCCATGATTGCACTTACTGCAGCAACAGCGCCATGAAGGATTTTTACCGGGGAAAAGGACCCTTTGTTCGCAAAAGAAACTTGGATAAAGTCATCCGCGAGATTAAAAACATGACCGATCAGTACGGTTTTATTCAGAATATTTCAATCTTGGATGAAACTTTTTTTGTGCGCAGCCAGAAGGAAATCGAAACCTTCAGCCGCCTCTACCGGGAAGAGGGAATCAACCGGGCCATTTCCTGCAGTTTATCCCCGCATACTTTGACTGATGGGAAGCTGAAACCATTGGTGGAAGCGGGATTATTCCGGGTGTCTGTTGGGATCCAGTCTTTGTCCGGACGGACGCTTCAGGAGGTTTATAACCGTCCTACTTCCATGTCGTTAATCAAAAATACCATTCATTTGGTGAATAAATATAATAAGCAGGTCCGCCGCCCGGTATATCATCTGATTGTGGATAATCCCTATGAATCAAAAGAATCACTTAAAACCAGCATTGAATTTGTGATGTCTTTACCGGCCCGGACTAAATTCAATATCTATCCGCTGGTTCTTTATCCCGGAACTGAATTGTACAATAGGGCAAAGCGCGATGGTTTTATTCAGGATGAAATGAAAGAAATCTACATGAAGTCCTGGACGATAGATGATGTTCAGGATTTGGATATCCTGACCATGCTGCTGTATTATGCGGTCTGGGCTAAAAGTTCCCGTCCGGTTATGCTGGTCACTAATGGTGTGATACGAATTTTATTGAATAACCGGGTTATCCCCTGGATGGACAGAAAGTTCGTCGTCAAAGGAATGTTATACAGCCTCAAATTTTTTATTTTCAGCCTGAATCAGGGCCGGAAGATTAAAAAACTATTCAATCGCGGTTAATGGCCGCCTTAAGCATAGCAAAATGCCCCTAAATGATATTTTCCCAAATCATCGCGGCGTCCCATTCCGCCAGTATCCATTCTCCCGAGCGGTAAAAGTGTTCCGGTGTATCCTGCCATCCGCTTTGCCGTCCCGTCCAAAAATCGAAAGTATTCCAGGGACCATATTTAATAAAGTACTATTTCAGATTATTTTAATGTCACTGTTTCCGTATGATGGCCGCCCTTCCAGCAGTCAAGCTCCACCGTGACCCGGCCGTTACCTTCCACCAAAAAGTGATATTCCACTTCAGACTCGCCGGGAATCCCGTTCATCAACTTCAAATTCTTTAAATCATCCTGGTCAATGAACGTCACGTCGCTGTCGCCTACGCGGCCTCTGCGAAAATACCGCAGATAACGTGCGGGAATGCCGGCGGGAACCGTTGTGCCTTCCTTTTGCCCGGCGGCCAAGACTTTAATGCTCCCATCTAAAGACAGGATATCCGGTCTCTGCACTTTGTTGTTCACAGCCGCGGCAGACATCGTCGGCATGAGCCGCTCATTGTATATCGTGACCTTTACCCGGTGAAGATTGCCTGAAATTTTTTCAGCGCTGACCTGTTTAATAACCGGAAGCGGCATCTCATAAGCATGCAGCAGGCAGAAGGCCATATTCCGGTGGCACAATTCTTCCAGCAGCCAGGATGGAGGAACCCGGCCGCTCAGTTTGGTGATATCACGGTCAATGATGACTTCGCCCAGCTGAGGGTGGTCTGCTTCGTGCATGGAAATGGCCGTATTATCCAGATTGATATATTTTTCAAAAAATTCCTGTTCCTCTTGAGTGATGTCTCCGTCCCCGTCCAAGTCAGCCCGGGACGTCCATAATTCATTGGAGAAGGAGTAGATACCGAGCATATCGTATGTAAAGTCGATAAAGCCGCCCCAAAC
>CAYRTV010000277.1:0-4360 GCA_964427225.1 uncultured Eubacteriales bacterium | reverse complement strand
ATAAATGAACGTATTGTCGTCGTCTGCGGCAATCTCGGCCCGTGAATAATCCAGGCTAAAAAATTATAATTGGCGGCAGATCCGGGAAAGAATTCGAGTATCTTCCTTTTCCGGGAAGTCTTCGGCATCAGCACTGTAACGTCCCGTTCCGGCGAGTGCCCGGCTTTTGAAATAGGGGTCATTTATACCTGCGGCGATTTCCAAGGCCCGGGTGTATTTTCCGGTGCGGGCCAGGTGTCCGGTTATATCGGCTTTAGCCCGGTTTTTTGAATAGGCATGAGTTATGGATTCTGTCAGGTCAATAGCTTTGGCAAATTGGTCCGCGGCTGCATATTCAGTGGCGAGCTCAGCCCTCGCCCATGCATTTTGAGGGGAATCTTCTGAGAAATCGAGGCTTTCTTCCGCCCTCCGCAAGAGTTCTTTGTTCTGTTTGGTTTCTTCACCAGCGGCAGCCGAAATACCGGATAATTCAGCCAGGGTCCATACCAGGGCATTGCTGTCTCTAATAGCATCGGCTGTGCCGAGCGCTTTGGCGAATTCTCCCGATTTAGCATAGCCAACCGCAATTTCAGCTAATCCCCATGGTTGAGTGTCTCCCTGAATTTGCTGATTTATCTCCAAAGCTTCGGAAAGCAAAGCGCCAGCCTCTGTAAGCTCTCCTTTTTTACCATATGCACCGGCGATATTGGCCAACGCTTTGACATGGGCATAATCATCCTTGATACCGGCTGCGGCATCCACCGCTTGAGAAAAAAAGCCGAATTCCGCATATGCGGCGGCAACAACGGCCAATTCTTCCGGCGCAGAAACCGCGGCAGCTGCTTTAAATGCCAAGCTGAGATCGTGTCCGGCTTCGTCCATTCGGCCCAGCTTATAATCAACCCGTGCAATCTCGGTTAACGCTCTGGCCTTAGAACCGGAATTTTCCAACTCATCAGAATCTTCAACAATCCGGGTAAGCAGCTCAAATGCCTTTTCTTTTTGACCGGCTGATGCTTGTCCTTGCGCAATAGCGGTCATCGCTATTATCCGTGCGGCATCATCCTTAATGGATTCGGCAACCAAGAGGGCACATAAAAACGGATTCTTTTCGGCTGCGGCTTTCCGCTTTAATGATTTTTCCGCCTTCCTGAATTCTTCCAAGGTTATACCAACGATGGACGTTTCTCTCGCCCGCAAGTTATAGGCTAGATAAGAAGAGGGATATTCCGACAGTATAAGATCGACCTTTTCCTTCGCTTTTTGATACATCGCATAAGCTTCCGTGTAGCTCATGTCAGAGCGTTTGATTGTTTGCATAATCCGGGAAGCTTTTAAATACAAATCATTGGCTTTTTTATCCGGGTCAGGGGAACATCCTTGAGAAATAAGGATGCCGATCACCACCGTTAAAAGAACAGACACAGTGAATAAGGAGTTTTTCTGTTGGTTTCTCATTGATAAAAATTCTTCAGGTCATTTTTTAATTTTTCATGTGATTTTTCACGAATATACATCATATGGCCGGCTTCGTAATACTGCATATCGATACGGTCCGTGAATTCGGCGTTTAATCCCAGGTGAGAAACGGCGTATTCGGTTGCGAAATAAGGGGTCGCAAAATCATAGTATCCGTTGGCGACAAAAAGCCGCAAATGCTGGTTTTCGCTCATCGCCCGGCGCAGGACCTCAATGGAATTGGAGAATTGGGTGCGGGCGTTACCGGCACCGTAACTCCATGGCCTCACACGTCCGGAAACAGCATAAATGCGGTCGTCGTCATATTTTAGTTCTTCACGGACATAATGATTAAATAGGGCCGCAAAGGCACCTGTAATCGCTGAGCTGCTGGGGTCGAATTCAAAGTGCTCGCCGGCCGCATCCGATTCGATATTGGTGAAGCGGCTGTCCAGGCGGCCGATAACCTTATGTTCACTGCGCAGCAGTTCCTTGACAAAACGGTAGAGGTTGACACGCAGGGTGGATTGCTTGATGTAATCCGGAGATAAGCCGGTGTAATAGGCCAGTTTTTGAGTAATGCTGTTTTTTTGGTCCTGCGGAACCTGGTTTCCCAGCAAAAGCGCATCGGTAAAGTCTCCCAGAGCAAAGGCTTCGGATTCATTCAGGACCTCTTCCAAAGGTTTGTCCAGCAGAGCGGCCGGAAGTTTTTTATGATACCAGGCGGCTGCGGTGTAACCGGGAAGAAAGAAAATATAAGGAAGATCATTTCCCGCTGAAAAATCTTTGGTCAGCGAGTTCAGTACCGCTGAAACCAGAATAACACCGTCCAGATACATGCCCAGGCCTCGGCCCTGCAGGAAGCCCGCCAGGCCTGAAGCCCGGATGGTCCCATAGCTTTCCCCCAAAATATATTTCGGGGAAGACCAGCGGTTAAAACGGGTGATGTAGAGCCGGATAAATTCGCCCACGGATTCCACATCTTCCTGATAGCCGTGGAATTGGCCTGCGTTTTCTCCCGCGGCGGCGCGGCTGAATCCGGTGGAGACCGGATCGATCATGACCAGGTCGGTGATATCCAGAATAGAATAAGGATTATCGACCAGTTTAAATGGATAGGCCGGTTCCAGGCCGTCTTCGCTCATCAGGACCTTTTTTGGTCCCAAAGCCCCCATATGCAGCCATATGGAGGAAGACCCGGGGCCACCGTTAAAAGCGAATGTTATGGGCCTCTGAGACAAGTCATCCATATCGTCCCGGGTATATGCTGTGAAGTAAATGTAGCCCTTGGCTTTATCTTCCGATTCGAGCGGCAGGGTTCCGGCTGTGGCGGTATACGGTATCGTTTCTCCGCTTATGCTAATGGAATGACTGGTGACAGCCCAGTTTTCTTTCCCGCCCTCGACATTTTGTGCCCAACCAGAAACCGATAAAAGCGCGATACACATAAAAATGATTCCGGCAAATTTTTTATTCATGTCCTCCTCCTCGTTTAATCTGAACTGACAGACCTTGTCACCCAGAGTTGCGAAGCGATGTAAGGATCTTGTGCTGCTTCGCAGATGAACCGGTACCGCTTCACTTAAGTCTTACTGATTTTTATCAAAATCCAAGGAAGAGAGCAATGAATAATTTGAACTTTATCGCAATCAGCATACTTAGTATTCATACATGCATTTATAATCATAATGGCCCTTATCCATTGCCATGTGGAGACGGTTTTCATATGAAGGAGCCTGCATTTGATCCGGTGAGGCAGAATGATGAGCTTTGCTTCGACCCTGGCGGGAACAAAGATAAGGCCAAAGGTTATCCAACCCATTCCGGGAATATTGGGCCGGGGCAGCGGGTTTATTTTGATGCTGTTTGCTTCAATCTTCAGTCCCATGATCAAGTCCGCTCTTATGAATATGAAATAACGTATCGCCGGCAGCAGTATAAAAGGATACATTAATAGTTGACATATGTTCAATTTGAAGCTAATATTTAGATACTCAAAACCCCATAAGGCGGGGTCGTAGTTCAGCATGGTTAGAACGCCGGCCTGTCACGCCGGAGGTCGCGAGTTCGAGTCTCGTCGGCCCCGCCATTTCAATTATTTTGACTCAAATATTCATGTATAAATTTAGGGGGCACTTTGTCAAGCAGGCCCGTTGTAAATAAGCCTCATTCATGCAGGCATCGAAGGGCTGAGTTCAAAAAAACAGTTTTCCCAGAGTAAATAACCCGAGTAATAAGGTGGCGGCACCTACAAGCAGTCTAAGATGGAAATCTCTAAATTTCTTGACTGTTAGAGCTGCGAATGGAACGGATAGAACTGCGCCTGCAATCAAAGAAGGGGCCAGGTTCCATTCAATGGCGTGGTCGGTGTAGATTAAATAAACGCTTACGCCGATCAAACAGGTTAAACCTTCAGCCAGCGAAGTTATTCCAATGGCATTTTTGGATTTTACTCCCGTAAGGATCTGTCCGCTGGTTACCAAAGGGCCGTATCCTCCTCCGCTTATCCCCTTATTAAAGGCCGCTAATAGTCCGAGAAAAGCGATTTTACTCCAGGAAAATAAATAACTCCGGTTTAGAGTAATCAATATGAAAGCGCCCATGCTTAAAACCAAAATTCCGATATAAAGTTTTACATAAAAGGCAGGAAGGTTGAGAGCGATATATACCGCAGCCAATGTCCCGAAAATGCTGCATCCGGCCAAAAGAAATGCCATTTTGGAGTCTGAGTTGCCCCATGAAAAATTCGCATTTTTGAGATGGTGATGAAAGAAAGCCGCCATTAGTCCGGATATCAGCTCCGACAACAAAACCGCCGGGACAATTTGCAGCGGACTATAACCCATTAATAATAAAATCGGTGTCAGAGTGGTCCCGTATCCCATGCCCAGTGAAGAATCGATATATTCACAAAGGAAAGCTA
>CAYRTV010000276.1:0-4362 GCA_964427225.1 uncultured Eubacteriales bacterium | reverse complement strand
GGTGATGCCGCCGTTTCCTTCAACACGGCAAAGGTGGTCTATGTTGATCTTTTTCATTTTGACTCCTTTTTAAGTTGCTCAAAAAAATCGGCCAGCTTGGTCCCGGAATAATTAGCCATCCGTTTCTTAATGGCGTCTACATCGAATCCCTTTTCTTGGAGCAAATGATATTCAGAAGTGAGGTTAGCGCCTTTGACCGGCCCCCAGCAGCCGAAACAGGGTACATTATAGTTGGGGCAAATGCTGCCGCATCCATCTTCGGTCAAGGGTCCCAGGCAGGGGATATCGCGGTTCAGCAGGCAGTCATTGCCGCGGTACTTGCAGGTCACGCAAACCGGGCGGGGCCAATATTCCGGAGGATTGCCTTTTACCGCCCGGGTGAACAATTCCAGAAACTGTTCTTTGCTGATGGGGCAGCCGGGAAGGTAGGCATCCACTTTGATATAAGCATCAATAGGTTTGGATTGAACGGCTTTAAATTCAAAATCAATATCGCCGTAAACCTGTTTGAAATTATCTTCCCATTCCTTAGGATCCAGGAACCGAGCCTGAATTCCGCCTAATGTGGCGCAGATGCCGATGGCGACAACAATTTTCGAGCGCTCCCGAATATCTTTGAGCTCTTCGATTTCCTTTTCTGTTGTGACTGATCCTTCCACCAAGGCGATATCTAATTCTCCGTCAATGTTGCCGGTAGTAGCCATGGCAAAGGATTGAATATCCACCGCATTGAAGATATCAATCAGTTCTTTTTCACAATCCAGGATGAGCAGGGCATCGCCTGCACAGCCGGTTAATTCATAAACTCCGATTTTCAATTTATCTTGACTCATGATTTTCCCCCTTAGATGAGCTCCCGCATGTGAGTGACATCCCAGTATGTGAACACGGGTCCCTCAAGACAGGTGTAAATGTAATCGATGGCGCAATGTCCGCATTTGCCGACTCCGCACTTCATCCGCCGTTCCAGGGTCATTAGAATTTGATTCTTGGGAATATTGATTTTCAGCATTTCCTGCAGCACGAATTTGTACATAACCGGCGGTCCGCACACCAAACCAAAAGTGTTTTCGGGATTCAGGTCCTTGATTTTTGGAAATAAAGTTGTAACGACTCCGGTGTTTTCCGTCCATTCGCCGGTATCATCCTTGTCAACGGTCAATTCGCATTCCAGGTCGTCTCTTTTTTTCAAAGAAAGGAATTCGTCCTGCAGCAGCATTTCATCCGGGCGTTTGGCGCCGTGCAGGAGGATAACCCGTCCGAATTGATCCCGGTTATCCAGGCAGTAAAGCAGAACCGAGCGGAGCGGAGCCGCTCCCAGTCCGCCCATGACGATGAGAACATCCTTACCCTTCATCTGCTCGACCGGGAAGCCGTTTCCACAGGGGCCTCTTAATCCGATGACGTCATTTTCTTTCATACGGAAAAGTGCGTCTGTGACGGTTCCGGCTTTCCGGATACAGAATTCCAGTAATCCGGGCCGAGAAGGTGTAGAGGAAATGGAAAAAGGAGCTTCGCCGGCACCCAGAACGGAGATCATGGCGAATTGTCCGGTCTTATACCGGAAAGCCAGGGCTTTTTCCATATCCGCGATGCGGACCTGAAAAAAATTCACATCTTCCGTCAGAGGGTAAGTCCGCACGATCCGGGCCGGGACCGGAGTAAAAGGATTAGATTCTTGAATACATTTATTTTCTGTAGTCATTTGGTCACCTCTTGAGACATTTTAGCGCTGAGTCGTTTCCAGTAACAGTCGACCGGTTCCCCTTCCAGAGCCTTTCCTACAGTCAGCACATTGATATCCACCGGGCAGGTTGCAATACAGCGCCCGCAGCCGACGCAAGCCGGGTTTCCATATTTGGAAATATAAGCCTGCATTTTGTGAGTGTACCAGAGCTTCATCCGGGAGGAGCGGGCTTCACGGAAATCCTCTCCGCCGGCCACTTCGCTGTAATTTTCCAGCGTGCAGGCATCCCAGCAGCGGAGAATGGATGATTTCTGTCCGGATAAATCGGGACGGTCGATCACATTGTAGCAGTTGCAGGTGGGACAGACGTTGGTGCATGATCCGCAAGCCAGGCATGCCTGCCCGACTTCTTCCCAAACCGGATCATTGTATTTCAGTTCCATCAGGTCCGGCATGGCATCAAAATTGATTTCCGCTTGGAAGGCGCTATCCCGCTCTTCGCTCCATTTCTGATATTCCTGAATGTCCTCGGGTTTGATCTTTTCGTCAAATAATTCAGTTGCAGTCAGGATAAGATCATCGCCCCGGCTGGAGCCGATCCAGACCATGTAATTATCTTTCAGAGCGGTGAAAAACAGATCGTAGCCGTCTTTCACCAGGTGGGTCCGGGTGGATTTGCACAGGCTGTATTCATCCGGCCGGCAGGAATGACCCAGGATCAACGTGTTTTTCCGTGCGTCCATATAATAAGGGTCGTAATACGCATGGGTATAGAATTCATCCATGATATTTAAACCGTGAATGTCGCAGGGATGGATTCCAAAAATGATTTTTTTGGAAACATGGGAAAAGTCGGGCTTATACTCTTTTGCTGTGGCTTCAAACATTTGCAATTTGGGAGGTAAAATAATTTTTCTCGGAGGAATAATAGTTCGGTCATAATCCAGCGCAATGTCCTGATAATCCTTGATGATCTCAAAGGCATACTTGTCGGATTTCTTTTTCACCGGAGCCCAGAGATCGGCCTCTTTGGAAATAGCATCCAAAAAGGGAAACAGATTTTCCTTCTTAAGTTTTACAATCTTCATTTAACACATCCTTTAATAGCATGATTTCCTAATTTGTAAAAATTTGTGTGCAGCCTGTCTTTGGCCTTATGGCACAAACCGGCTTACATAGAAGAATACATGCAAATTTTATGCCGATAGTCTTTTTAGACGCTCTTTTTTTCTATTCATTTAATTCCATTGAAATGAATAAGATAACTTGAGGTGTCTTTTTAAGGACGTGGCACCATGGCAACAAGTGGGGAGTTTTGCCACAGTTGGTGGTTATTTTTGTCCTATTCCGAAGTAAGATTATATTTTTTTATTTTGGAATGAAGGGTCTTCCTGTCGATGCCCAAAATCCGGGCGGTCTTGCTTTTGTTTCCATGCTGAGCACGAAGTACCGCCTGTATGTAATCTTTTTCCATGTCTTTTAACGGTTTGTATTGGCCTCCGGCGGTGGAGAGGAAATTCTGAGCTGAACCAATGCCGTGGTAGATTAAATCCTGTAAATTGATTTCGTCACTCACGGATAAAACCACAGCCCGCTCAATGGTGTTTTCAAGCTCGCGAATATTACCCGGCCATTCGTATCCCATCAGGGCTTTCATGGCGTCGTCGGAAATGTCTTGAATGCCCTTCAGGGCTCTTTGATTATATTTCTGAAGAAAATGCCTGACTAGAGGCGGAATATCCTGTTTTCGGTCACGCAATGGAGGAATATGAAGCGGGACCACACTCAACCGGTAGAACAGGTCTTCACGGAAATCGTCTTCGTGGACACGCTCTGCCAGACCGACATTGGTGGCGGCTAAAATGCGCACATCCACTTTGATCGGTTTATTGCTTCCGATCCGGGTGACTTCTCTTTCCTGGATCACGCGCAGGAGCTTGGCTTGAATATTCATTCCGATATTGCTTATTTCATCCAGGAAAATAGTTCCGCCGTTAGCTACCTCGAACCGGCCGTGCTTGGTTTCATGCGCGCCGGTAAAAGATCCTTTAACATGGCCGAATAATTCACTTTCAAAAAGGGTTTCCACCAAAGCGCCGCAGTCAACCACCACAAAAGCAGCATTGCGCCGTAAGCTGTGATTATGGATTTCCCGGGCCAGCAGTTCCTTGCCGGTTCCGCTTTCTCCCGTGATAAGGACTGTGCTTTCCGTGGCACTGACGCGTTTTACAATATCAATGACTTTAGCCATTTCCCGGCTTCGTCCTACGACCATGCCAAACTCTTCGAAAGCGTCCTCAGCTTCAGCAGCGGTGCTCTCCCGGGATTTTCTGCCGGCCAGTGCTTTTCTCACCATGACCCGGAGCTCTTCCGGGCTGAACGGTTTTGCCAGATAATCGAAGGCACCTTGCTTGATTGTATCGACAGCGGATTCAATCGAAGCGAATCCGGTGATGATAATGACCGGGACATCGGGAGCGCCTCGTTTTATCTTTTTTAAAACTTTAAGCCCATGCCAGCCGGGCAGCTTTAAATCCAGCAGTACGGCGTCCACCGGGAGCTGTTTGAATTTTTTTAATCCTTCAGGCCCGTCCACAGCACTGCTTACATGATAGCCCGCCCGCCGCAGCACTTGAGTGCATGAGTCCCGGATAGTTTCCTCATCATCAATGATC
>CAYRTV010000275.1:3317-4366 GCA_964427225.1 uncultured Eubacteriales bacterium | reverse complement strand
ATAATGTGCTATTACAACTTACTTGTCAATAGGATGTCAAGAAAAAAATTCACCTGCTTTTTTTTAACGGAACAATCCGTTCGCCCGGCTTATAATCCAGCACTTCAAATATTTCCATCCATTCGCACAAGGTCTGATTAAGCGAATAACCCGTATCCTGAATATTTTCCGGTTTGAATCCAAAATACTTGGCTTCAGCCTGCTCCACTAAATAATCATTGCTCACAGCGCTGAAAATGGTATCCGGGTCTATTAATGTCCCTTTGTCAACAACCAGGTTATCTCCGGCTTCGAGCCTCCAAATGCGGGATCCCGCCGGTTTTCCGGGGAAATAAGAATAAATCATTCCCGAAACCTGCAGCCGGTCATGCCCTCTCGCAATATCATTTTCCAGCAGTATTTTCAGCTGTTTTCCCGTGATATTGAATGTGACCAGAGTGTTTTCAAATGGAGACACATCCAGAATATCCTGTGTGGTGACCGGGCCGGATTCTATATTTGCCCTGATTCCTCCGCTGTTGTGAAAACCCAGCTCAACCCCCGTCTTCCAGCGCATAACATCGGTGATCCAATCTCCCAGGGAGCTTTCGACCGCCCGATGATTCTTTTTCATCGAGCAAGCTGCTTTTCCCAAAACCCGGGTATAATCGGCCTTTATCAGATCCTGCAATTCTTTTTGCAATGCGGTTATCCCCGGATTTGGTTGTAATGGACCATCAGCCCATAGCCAAATAAGGTCCTCCCGCACAACTTTGACCTTTCTTTTCTTAACTTTCAGCTTCAAGTAACCCAGGGTACGTAAATGTCCCAAGGTCGACTTGACCGGAGTTCCATTGATCATATTAAAGCGGCCTTCTTCCGAAGCCACCAACACAACGTCAACTTGAGGAAATTTGCGGGCAATCCAGAGCCCGATGTTCTGTTTGGCATGGGTTATCACCACAATCACATCGGATTCCGCTTCCAGAATCGGAATATTCCGTTTCAAAGTATCCAGAATAGGAAGCACTTTCAAACCCTGAATGCGGTCCGGGTCAACTTCTAAAGGA